>CAUVKE010000046.1:0-7322 GCA_963552415.1 uncultured Treponema sp. | reverse complement strand
TTTTTGCAGCTCCGGATTGTGGATTCTGATTGAGCCGGAAGCAACTTCGTAGCCATTGAGTACGAGGTCGTACAGGTCACCCTTCACCTCGCCGGGGTTTTGCTCCAGCGTGTCGAGGTAGCGTTCCTGCGGCGCGGAGAACATGTGGTGCGCGGGATCCCATTTTTGCTCATCTTCATTCCATTCAAAGAGCGGAAAGTCGATAACCCACAAAAAGGCGAACACTTTTGGATCAAGCAGATTTAAATCCTTGCCGAGCTTGCTTCTGACAGCGCCGAGCGCGGTACAGGCAGTCTTATATTTTGCATCGGCAACAAAGAGGAGCAGGTCTCCGTCTTGGGCATTCAGCTTTTTACATATTTCAGCTTCCGCGCCGGCGCAGTATTTGGCAATACCGCCTTCGAATGCGCCGCCTGTAACTTTTGTCCATGCGAGCCCCTTTGCCTTGTACACTTTTGCCGCAGCTTCAAGCTCTTCAATCTTTTTGCGGCTGTAGTTTTGCGCCTGTCCTTTCACTACAAGCGCCTTGACAGCTCCTCCGGCGGCGACCGCATCTTTGAACACGGCAAACTCGGTGCATTCAGCCAGCCATGCGGCATCCTGCATCTTCATCTCAAAGCGGATATCGGGTTTGTCGGTGCCGTAGAGGTCGATGGCATCATCATAGCTGATCCGCGGGAAGGATTGCGCCAAGTCCGCACCGATGGTCTTTTTGAACACCGTGCGGAACATATTTTCGGTAACGTCGAGCACATCATCGCGGGAGACAAAGCTCATTTCAATATCGATTTGGGTGAACTCAGGCTGACGGTCGCCGCGTGCATCCTCATCACGGTAGCAACGGGCAATCTGAAAATAGCGGTCAAAGCCGGAGACCATCAGTATCTGCTTGTACAGCTGCGGGGACTGCGGCAGCGCATAGAACTTGCCCGGATAGAGGCGGGAGGGCACCAAATAGTCGCGCGCGCCCTCCGGCGTCGATTTAATAAAGGTCGGCGTTTCAATTTCCAAGAAGTTCCGCGCTGTGAGGTACTCCCGCACGGCGAACGTAACCCTTGAGCGCAGTATCAGGTGATCCTGCATTGTCCGGGAACGCAGGTCGAGGTAGCGGTACTTGAGCCGGAGGTCTTCGTTGGCGTTGGTTTTTTCGTCAATCTGGAAGGGCAGCACGGCGCTCTTTGACAGAACGACAATGCGCAGCGCCTTCACCTCGATATGTCCGGTTGTCATTTCGGTGTTGACCATGGAATCGGGACGCTCCCGCACTATACCTTCAACGGCAATACAATATTCCATCTTCAAACCGGCTGCGGTTTCCTTCAGCTCCGCGCTTGCATCATCATCAACAACCACCTGCGTCAGCCCGTAGCGGTCGCGTAAGTTTATAAAAGAGATACCGCCGTGGTCGCGCTTGCGGTGCACCCATCCGTTTAATACTACTGTTTTACCGGCGTCGCTTTTTTGGAGCTGGCCGCAGGTAACTGTACGTTTCATTTCTATCATAATGGGATAAGTATAGTTGAAACAGGACGTTTATGCAATTCGTACTTGTATAATATCTTTTATTGATGACCTATTTGTTTACTCTTTTCACAATTTCGACTCGTATCGATAAAAATATGATGATAATGATAGCGAGGTAATATGCTGTGAATAAATGATAAAATATTCATTGACATGCACGAAGTCTTTTGCTATATTAGCAGTGAATAAATGATAAAATATTCACAAGCATAGAGACGAGTGAGTAATCCCGAAACACTGTGCCGGGGTATTAAACTCACCGTATGAACGAAGGATGCAGTATTATGCCGAAAGCATTTACCGAAGAAGAACGCATAAAAATAAAAGAAGCGCTTATGGAAACTGCGCTCGATTTATTTCACGATAAAGGAACAAAGGCGCTGAGTATCGCGGAATTGACCAAACGGGTCGGTATTGCGCAGGGGAGTTTTTATCATTTTTGGAAGGATAAAGACGCTCTGATTATAGAGCTCATTGTATACCGCGCAAATCAAAAACTACGCAATAGTGAAAAAAAGTTTTCAGCTTCGCTTACCGACCCGGCGGCATTTCTGACGGATATGATATACAAATCTTCGATTGATCTTATGACGAAAATTCAAAGCCAGCCTATTTATCAGGATGCGTTTAAGCTCTTTGAAGCAAAGGGGCAAAATGAGGCACATAAAATTGAAATACTGTATCAAGATTTTTTAGCAAAGCTGATACGGTATTGGGAACAGCACGATGCAATTACGTGGGTAGATCAAAAAGGGCTGATGAGCGCATTTATCGGAAGTGCGGTTTTGTGTTCTCAATGCTATCAATTTGATGAGGCGTATTTTAACGACGTGCTGCGGACATATATCGCCGGAATTGTAAATAAATATATAGAAATATAGCGGTGTGCATGAAAACGTTTAAAAGAAAAAGGCATACAGAGAAATCGCACCGGAAATACTGTAAGCGTTTTCCCAAAGGAGTTGAATACAATGCGGATAGCTGATTTTACACAGATACATAAAGATGATGTACTCATTGCAGGCGGCAAGGGCGCCAACCTTGGTGAGATGACTGCTGCGGGAATACCTGTTCCTAAGGGGTTTGTGATTACCGCAGATGCGTATCGGGAATTTCTCAAAGAAAATAACATAGATGAAATGATCTTGCACGCTCTTACAGAGGCGCAAACGGATGAACAAGCCTTGTTATCCGCAGTCGGCACCTTTCGAAAAAAAATCATAACAGGACATTTTCCTGCTCAATTGGAAACAGAGATACGAATGAAATATGCAGAACTCGGAAAAGCTGCGAGGGTTGCGGTTCGCTCATCAGCAACAGCGGAAGATTTACCCGATGCAAGTTTTGCAGGTCAGCAGGAAACGTATTTAAATGTGCAAGGGATAGAAGATGTCTTAATTCAAATACGCCATTGTTATGCTTCGCTATGGGGGGAGCGAGCAGTACGCTATCGTTTTAACCAAGGCTATAATCAAAGCTCTGTTGCGATTGCCGTTGTCATTCAAGAAATGGTAGAAAGCGAAAAAGCGGGCGTTCTGTTTACCGTCAATCCGGTAACACAAAATAAAGATGAAATGCAGATCAACGCAAGTTACGGATTGGGAGAAAGTGTGGTAAGCGGTCGGGTAACGGCAGACAGTTACATCGTAAATAAATCCGGAGATGTACTGGAAGTTACTATCGGAACTAAAGAAACGCAAATTGTCTATGCGGATAAAAACACAAAAGAAGAATCGGTAAGCGAGGAAAAAAGAACATCGCGGGCATTGAATGATACTGAGATTGCAGCTCTGGTGAGCGCTGCATTAAAAATAGAAAAACATTACGGTATGCCGATGGATATTGAATGGGCAATACAAAAGAACCAAGTATATATTTTGCAGGCGCGCGCAATAACAACCTTAAAAAACAATGATGATGAGAAGCTTATTCAAAAATATATCTCAAAAAGACCATTATCAAAAATGATGAAAGAAAATATGGCTTTTCAGTTTGAAAAAATGCCGTTTGCTTACCGTGCGCTGGACTTTGATTATATGATAGCAATTAACGACCAAAAGGCCCGGATATTCGCAGAAGGCGGTATTGTTTTTAATTCAAATCCTACAATTGATGACGATGGTATTCAGACGCTTCCGGAAAATAAAAAAGGGCTTACTCTGCGTATTTTTCATATTTTTAAAATTATTCGGATGCTCAAAAACTTTGACTATTGTTCGGACGTATGTAAAAATTTTATGGCTCAGTATGAACAAGAGATAGCGCATATTAAAACCTTAGATTTTGAAAATATGACGTTAGCCGAATGTACTGCATTTATGGAACACAGTTATGCGCTGACAGAAAAACTTGCGTATGATAGATTTAAGTATGCCTTATTTCCGTCTTTTTTAATGAGCAAAAAATTCACCAAAATAATAAAGTGTGTAGATACAAATTACTCCGCCTTTGATTTCTATTGGGAACTCAATAATAAAACAGCTGTTGTTACAAACGATATTTCTCGCATGGCGGATACGATACGGAAAAATACAGCCCTAACGGAAGCCATACTATCCGGCGAAAGATTCAACACACTGTGTACCGATTTCCCTGTATTTAAGCAGCTTGAGGATGATTTTATTAAATGCAACGGTTTTAAGTCTGATTACAACTGCTATTGCATCGAAGCAAAAACGTTTATCGAAGATCCCGATAGACTTGTCAATATTATACGCCCGTTATTAAACACCCCTGATGCATCCGATCAGCATTCCCATGATAACACGAATAAAAATTATACGGATTTAATGCAGCAATTAAAGCATATTTATGGAAATAAATATCCGCGTATAGAAAAAGATATACAGCATTTCCGGTATTTTCATGTTGTCCGCGAAGAATCGCAGTATCTCTGGGAAACACTCTTTTATTATGTCAGACAGTGTGTAAAGCGGATAAATATTCTGCTCTTAAACAGCGGAGATTATAAATGCGGAATTGCAAATCTCTTTCACCGTGAATTACTGGAAGTGTTGAAAGCCGGGTATATCAGTGATGTTTATAAAGAAAAGATAGCAAGACGGAATGAAAAATTTCCGCTTGCGGAAAAGGTTTGGGAAGCTTCAAAATTACTGGTGTTCGATTCAACTGGTGATGTGCTGAAAGGGGTGAGCGGAAGCCCGGGAACTGCTGTAGGAACGGTGCGTATTATCCGCACTCCTGAAGAGTTTTATAAGATGCAAAAAGGAGATGTGCTGGTGTGTCATCTCACCGATCCTGAATGGACGCCGCTTTTTAAACTTGCAAGCGCTGTCGTTGCAGACACCGGCTCTGCACTCAGCCATGCAGCAATTGTTGCACGGGAATTTACTATCCCGGCAGTATTGGGCGTCGGTTTTGCTACCGCCAAATTCAAGGACGGCGACCTCATCACCGTTGACGGAAACAAGGGTGAAGTACGGAGCAGTGCAGACGCATCAGCTACTTTTTAGCTACGCCTGCAGAATAATGGAGTTCAGAGATGGATTCAAAAGAGCAAAGACGATTCAATATTTTAACAAAACCGATTTTTCCGCTATTGGTCAAAATGTCAATTCCGACAATCATCGGTATGTTGATTAGTGTTATATACAATGTAACCGATACCTTTTTTGTCGGACAATTACATAACAGATCAATGATTGCGGCAATCGGTGTGGTGTTCAGTTTTGTCAGTGTTATTCAAGCAATCGGTTTTTGGTACGGCTACGGCAGCGGTAATGTAATGTCTAAAAAAATCGGAGCAAAAGACTATGCGGAAGCGGAAATTATTTCTTCGATAGGTATTGTCATTGCAATCGTAACCAGCATCATAATCGCAATCGCAGCATATATTTTTGTTGTACCGCTTGCAAAACTCATCGGCGGCAGTGCATCGCAGGATGTACTCACCTTTACCGTGCAGTATTTAAAGATCATTATCATCAGCATTCCATTCAGTTTATATGCAGTGACGGTGTATAATCAGCTGCGTTTGTGCGGAAATGTACGCGATGGAATGATCGGCTTACTTTCCGGAATGCTGAGCAATATGGTGCTGGATCCGCTGCTGATGTTTCCGCTTAACATGGGATTTATCGGCGCCGGATATGCAACGCTCATCGGGCAGATTATCGGGTGTATTGTACTGACCGCACTTGCGCAAAGCCGCGGGAATATTCCTATCAGTATAAAAAAAGCGCACTACAGCAAATCGCGTGTGTATCATATTCTTGCGGGAGGACTACCTAATTTTTCACGGCAGGCAATTACCGGCGCTGCATTGGTGTTGCTCAATGTTACGGCGGCAAAGTACGGCGAAAGTATGATCGCAGCTCTCACGATAAGCTCAAAAATTGTTGCAGTGGCTTTTATGATTATGATTGGTTGGGGACAAGGCTTTCAGCCGATTTGTGCGATGAATTACGGCGCAAAACAATACTCCAGAGTAAAAAGCGCTTTTATTACTACCGTCGCCGTGGGGACTCTTTTTTTAACAGCCGCCTCAATAATCTTATATATCTTTGCCGGACACTGGATGCAGTTGATGTCAACCGATGATGAAGTAGTGTCTATCGGAATTAAGATACTCAGGATGCAATGCTTCTCGCTTCCGCTGTTAGGCGCTTTTGCGGTGAGCAGTATGTTCATGCAGAATATCGGCAATTATTTTTCAGCGCTTCTGATATCAATTTCGCGGCAGGGGTTCTTTTATGTACCGCTCCTATATCTTCTGCCTGCCGTATACGGAAAAACCGGCATCTACTTGCTGCAGCCGGTTGCCGATTTTTTGTCCTTTCTGTTTGCCGTTGCGGTTGTTTACAGGTGGTATGGGAAAGATCGGTAGAAAACTTTAAAAAACTTTGCAAACTTGACAACCGGGCAAAAATAGCTCACACTGAAACAACTTTTTAGGAGGTTTATTTTGAATAAATCATTATTACAAAAAGCGGCAATGGTATTGTTCTGTGTATGTATTGCATCTACAATCTTTGCCGGCGGTTCTTCAGAGACCGCAAATGCGGAAAACGAACTCAATGTGTATTCTATTATGCCGGAAAAGTATGCGACGCAGATTTTCTCGGAATTTACAAAGGATACCGGAATCAAAGTTAATTTCGTTCGTCTCTCTTCCGGCGAAGCGTTGTCGCGTATCATCGCAGAAAAGGCAAATCCGCAAGTAGACTGTTTATGGGGCGGTCCGTCGGATACGTATGACGCAGGCGTTAAGGAAAATGTTTTCGAACAATATAAACCTGTCGAAGCCGATAAAATCCCCGCAAACTACCGTTCTCCGGATAATTACTGGACGGGTATCGGGATTATTCCGCTATGCTTTCTCACCAATACGAATTTTCTCAAAAAAATAATCTTTCGGAGCCGACAAGCTGGTACGATTTATTAAATCCTGCATATAAAAACGGCTTACAAATGGCGGATGCCCGTACATCGGGAACCGCAACGGAGCGTATTTATTCGCTCGTAAAAGCTTTCGGTGAAAAAGAAGCGTTCGACTATCAAAAAAAGCTTAATGCAAATATACAACTTTATACAAAAAGCGGTGCAGGCGGCGCTCTGCCAATCGCAAACGGACAGGCGGCAAGCGGCGTATTTTATCTTGTCGATGCACTTGATATTACCCATCAAGGCTATCCGCTTGTCATCTCTTTCCCGAAAGAAGGTGTTACCTACGGCGTCGAAGGTTCGGGAATTCTTAAAGGATGCAAACACCCGAATGCTGCGCGCAAACTCATGGATTGGGCGTCAACAAAAAAACTTGGCGACTTTATGATGGCTCA
>CAUVKE010000045.1:0-7332 GCA_963552415.1 uncultured Treponema sp. | reverse complement strand
TCAACTGTTGCATTGTAAGGAAGGTTTATTTTACGTTTTTAACGGATAGAAAAAAAGTATAAAATATTGTATAATATGAAGATACAAAAATGATAGATATGCTATTTACAAGGGAATGATCGCGCGTGTATGCACAAGGAGAAATAGAATGGCAATGAAAACAAATTTTGAAATTCCGCAAATGTCTGCGGATTGGATCAGGAATGAACTGAATAAAAAATTCCAACCGGATGAGGCGGAAAAGAAGTACCGAGTGATTATTGAAACCTATGAAAGATTTGCAAATGATGCGCCGAGCATCGGCGGTAAAGACAATCCGATGTCGAAAAACTTTTACGGTGCGCTCTCTGCTTTTGCGTATTATGAATGTATGAACCGCAATATGTCGCCTGATGAGATTACGGCTATGTGTTATGGTATGATGATCGGCGATAAAAAAGGCGGACAGCTTTCGCGGTTCAATCTCAACAACAGGCTCGTACAAAAACTTTTTCACGGACTTTTTGCTCTCAGGGCGCGAAAATTGAATAAGCACAAAGAAGACGGCTCATGGAACAATACATGGGGAATGAAAATAAACCCACTAAAGCGCAAAGAAGGAATCAGTATTCATTTGGTCGGATGCCCCATCGCCGATTTTGCAAAAAAGAACGGATACGGCGAATTGATGCCGTATTTTTGCGAAACGGATAAGGCGGTAATGGAACATTTCGGCGGCACTCTTTACAGGGAACATACCGTTGCCGAAGGATACGAAGACTGCGATTATTGGATAAAGAACAAAGTCGAATAATCAAACAGTATTTATAAGCTTTTAGGGAACCTCTAAAAACTGCAAGCCTATCGGCTTGTTCTGTAAGGAAATATATTAATTTGTCCGCTTTGCGGACTGCGAAACAGTTTTTAGAGGTTTATCTTAGATTTAACTTTATTTCTTTTAAATAGTTATAATGCGGAATCCCTGAGTATCGGCTCGTTTAAATTCCATCCATTGCAATGTCCGCTCATTTTATGTCCATGCTAATCCGCTGAATACAATCCGCACGAATCAAGTACCAATGTACAAAAAAAAGCGTCCGCCCAAGAGAACCACTCACGTGTATAGACGTGCGGGTCATCGACATTAAAGCTTTCGTGCATACAGCCTGTCCCGCCGTCCGTGCGGAGTAAAAGCTCCAAAATATGCTTTTTTTCGGCTTTTTCGGAACAGGTCAAACCTTGCATGATAAGCGCGATAGGCCAAATATGATTTACCGGAGTATGAGGGCTGCCGATGCCGGAAGCAGCCTGTCCTTTATAAAAATACGGATTTGCATCGCTTAAAATCAACCGGCGCGTATTTTGATACACTTCATTCTCTGCAGACACATAACCTAAAAACGGAATTGACAGTAAGCTGGGTACATTTGCATCGTCCATGATATTATATTGACCGAAGCCGTCAATTTCATAGGCATAAACCGTTCCGAATTTTTCGTGGTGAACGACTGCATTTTTTTCCAGAGAAAGGCGTATCTGTTTTTGCAATACCGATGCTTTGCCTGCCAGTTCGGAATCATGAAAAACAGCTTCCGCAATTTCCGCCATATAACCGAGTACCACACAGGCAAACATATTTGCAGGAATCAAATAACCGTACATACACGCATCGTCGCTGGGGCGAAATCCCGACCATAGAAGCCCGATATCCGGTTTCGTTAAAGCGCCTTTACCGCCTCGCGATAAGGTGTCCGTAAAATAGCAATGCTCCCGCTCAAAGGTGTACTCCGATGCATTCTCATGGTTTTGTTCTATTTCCCATACTTTACAAATTGTTTGTAAGGCTTTATGAAAGTCGGCGGAAAAATGCTCCGTTCTGCCCGTTGTTTTCCATAACTTATATGCGGTACGTATGGGATAGCATAAAGAATCTATTTCATATTTGCGTTCCCACACCCATGCGGACATTTTTGTTTTATCGTTTGCCCAACACCGTGCATTTGCGCTTTCGTTAAAAGCGTTTGCATACGGATCTATTAAAATATATTGAACCTGTTTTTTTACGAGCTTTACGATTATTTCGGCAATATCCTCGTTTTCACAGGCAACCGAAAAATACGGTTCAAGCTGACACGAGGAATCCCGCAGCCACATAGCGGGAATATCGCCGGTAATAACAAAAATGCCGCCGTCTGAGGTATGCCGTATCGTTTTATCCAATGTATACATAAAACGGTTGCGAAAAAAGAGCGCAATTTCCGGGCAATCTTTAAAAAAAGTTTCTATTTTTTGAAACAATGCTTCCATACACTATTGGGAACCTCTAAAAACTTCAGTTTTGAGAGGTTTTCCTTAGATTTAATTTGCGATGTTTTTATTTAAGTCATTATAATATAAAGACTTAAATAAAAACTCGTTATCAGCTTTGCTGATGAGGCATCTTCTAAAAATCTAACCGAGTTTTTAGAGATGCCCTATTCTATTATAAAGCTTATAATCCCCATCCCGCAGGCTTTCATACGCATACATTGTTTTTCGGGATTATCGGCTTCGGCTTTTGTTAAAATATACCGGTATTCGTTAATGCCCGATAAATCCAACCTAAAATTCGTTTCCCATATGTTATTCATTATCCATGAGTATATATCGCGCCGATTGTTTTTAGGATCATTGTCGCATAATGTAATGGGATGATATTTTAATTCTCCCATATATATGAGCGCGGTATCGAGTTGTTGAATAAAAATATCGCTTTTATCTCCGGCATAGATAAGTCCGTTGTCTACAAGATAATATTCCATACAGGTGCCGGGTATTTGGTCAATTCCCGGTTTAAAAACCGCGTTGCCTTTATCAAAATACACCGCGGAATGACCGGTATTGAGCGTCAACGGCAAAAATACATTTTCCACCGCAAAAGATAATTTTTTTGCGATTTTATAGGCAAACTCGATTCTGGGAATATGATTGTATAAACATATAACGACGGAACCGAATAGGGTTCCTTCCATCATATAGACCAACTCCACTGTTTTAAACACATCTCCCGTTTCCGCAATGCGGACATCAGTCAAGACCGCGTGATATCTTTTTGCATGAGCGGCGCGTATGTTTCTGCCCAAAAGCCTACGCTCTTCATAGACATTTGTTCGGATTTCGGTATTTTCATAGATGGGGGTAAAAAAGCGTGCATCACCTTCGGCAAGCATTTCCCTTTTATCTTTTTTATCGTAAAACGATGTTACGCCTTTTCCGATTTCGTATTCTATACGGAAATAATCGCTTTCGATGTAAAAAGGCAATGTATAGCTTAACGGATCATAATCGTTTACAATATCCCGTACACGTTCCGCTCCCATATAGGCGATTCCGCTATTGACCTTCTGTTCTTTTGCAGGAATCTGCTTATACCGGTATGTTTTTTCTTCGCCGCTTTTAAAATCGGCGACAAAGGTTATTAAAGCGCCTCGCGGATGAGCGGACACCTGAGCTTCAACTGCTTTACCGGTACTTTCATCGATAACCTCAATATTTTGTATACCGTATGCGGCAATATAAAACTTAACCGGTAACGTTACGGGAAAAGGCGATACATTAACGGCTTTCATTCGTCCCGCACGGTTATAGTAACGTAAGATATCTCCTTTAGCATGCAAAATCCGTATTAAATTCTTTTCGGCGGCTTCATAGGCTTTGGAAGCGTATGCTACATTGCGTATATCCAAATTTCGTACCGCCGTATCATACGGATCGGTTACTGCCGCAGAGTGTCCGTATGTATGTTCGGCAAACAACAGCATATTATCTTCCGCCTCATGCATATATGTGTCGCCGCAAACGGTATTTTCGGGATCCAGTTGAGTGCATAAGGCGTAGACGCGCTGGGCTTCTTTATAGTGCTTGACTGCATCCGGTATGCTTCCTACGCCGTGTGCCCACCAATCCGTTAAATCGCCCTTGTAAACGGGGGCGTCCTTTACTTTGTCTTTTATTTTTTCATATAACTGTTGAAGCGTTACCATTTCAAAGCACACTTCGTTTCCATACCGCTTATTAAATGCATCTATTACAACAGCGATAGCGCTGTTCGGCGGCGCGTTGTCGCTAAAAACACCGGAAACGGAAACCGGGATAAAATCATAGCGATACCCGTTATCCAAACACGTTTTTATGTATGCGTCCGTCTTTATTTTTATATTTTCAATCGCGTGTTCAATATCGTTCCCGTCATTGCTGTCCGACGGCATACAATCCGCCGCCTTATTGTACGCCAAACCAAGTACATTTCCTAAATTATAATGCTCGCCATTCCATACCAGCAAGCGCATTCCCGAATTGTTTTCCCAAAAAAACGGGCATTGATTTTTATACAGCGGATACATACCGTGATGGCAATGTATATTCATATAGAAAAAATCAATACCGTTTTTCAAAAACATATTTAACGTACCTAAAGAAACTCCGTTTACATCGGCTGTCATCGCAGTATTCACGGAAATTCCTTGGCGGGTAAAAACGGCCTTGAGTTGTGCAGTTCGCTTATCCAAGACATCCATATCGACGAGGTCGGTAAAATTCAGATAACCGGCGGATATGCCGATATTTCCGGATTTTACGGCATTGAAAAACGCTTGTTTTTCTTCTTCGCTAACTTCTTTCAGGAATTGTTCCACACAGAAGGCTGTTTCACAATTCCATTTAAAATATTTGCCGTAAAATCCGTCTTTTTCGCCGCTGCAAATCGTTTTTACCGCCTGTCGTATATAATCGATATGGGTGTATATGATTTTTTCCTGTAAATCGGTATATCCGATGTCGGTATGAGAATGATGTATAACATATATCTTCATCATTTGTATGCCTGCCTTATAGTTTTGAATTATTTTTTATAAATTCCAGCAATTCATCAAGTTTTGTAAAAGCGAGGGATGTTACCGTGTCGGCACACCCGTAATACACCGCGATGCGTCCGGTCGGTTTATCATAGAGCGCCGCACAGGGAAAGACGACATTGGGAACATCTCCGACACATTCATATAACGTTTGCGGAGAAAGCAAATACGGTTCCGTGCGGTACTTTACCCTCCACGGTTCTTGCAAATCCAAAATCGCAGCTCCAAAGCTGTACACAAAACCGTTGCACGACGTAAGAACCCCATGATAAAACAACAGCCAGCCTTCATCTGTTTCGATAGGAATGGGACCAGCGCCGATTTTCGTAGATTGCCACCATCCGCGCGGCGCCATAACATGACGGTGTTTACCCCAGTAAATTAAATCGGGCGATTCGCTGTAAAAAATATCACCGAAAGAGGTATGACCTGTATCGCTGGGTCTACTGAGCATTGCATATTTTCCGTTTATTTTACGCGGAAATAAAACACCATTACGGTTATACGGTAAAAAAGCATTTTCGGTTTGCGTAAACGTTTTAAAATCAAAAGTATATGCAACGCCTATAGTGGGGCCGTGATAACCGTTACACCACGTTACATAATACCTGTCTTCAATAAAACAAACCCGCGGGTCATAGCCGTATTCAAACGGCACAACTTCTTTATTTTCATTTTCAAATACGATAGGATCTTCATTTATTTTCCAATGTATTCCGTCTTCACTGAACCCCGCGTGCAAAAGCATTTCTCTTCGTTTGTCATCGCACCGAAACACACCGGCAAAAGCGCCGTTAAAGGGAACGACGGCACTGTTAAAAATACTGTTACTGCGTTTTATAGCGTCCCGCCGTATAATCGGGTTCTGCGAATAACGCCATAGCACATCCGTGCAGTCATTCTTTTTATCTTCCCAAGGAATAGTGCAAATTCCACCATGCGTACTCATAGTTACTCCAATAAAAAGTCAAGAAGAAAGTATCAACTTTCGATTGACTTTTTACGCACGTTCGCAACGAAGTGAGAACGTGCAGATGATATACAAGTTTGCAACGCAAACTTGAGTAGATAAAAGCTGACGGTATATTCGGCAGCTTTTATCGTACGGCTCCACATCGGTTAGCATAATATTATTATGAAAAATGTCAAGTTTTCCTGTTGCAAGTTTCAAGGATGTATCGTACGCGTTTTGTCTGGTATAGATTTGTATTTTCGGCTATAACTATGGGAAACGCAAGATAATCGCATCAGAGACTTTTGGGTACGTTTGTCCTGATGTGAAATATTTATAGTTGGAGACAGTTATGGAAGTAGGAATTAAAGGTGATGCTAGCTTTGTTGTTACAAAGGAAATGCTCGCAACTGCGGTGGGGAGCGGAACGGTAGATGTATTTGCAACACCGGCTATGATTGCTCGGATGGAAGATACGGCAACGCACAGCGTGATGCCGTATTTGGATGAAGGACAGGCAACGGTTGGTACCCATGTGGATGTACGGCATCTTGATGCAACCCCCGAAGGAATGAAGGTGTCCATCCGCACTGAATTGATAGAGATCAATGCAAACGGAAAATTTCTAACCTTTCAGGTTGAGGCGCGTGATGAGCACGGCGTGATCGGCAGCGGTATTCATGAACGGGCGATTATCAATGTCGGCCGCTTTATGGAAAAAGTGGATAAAAAGAAAAACGCATAAACGCTTTACTATACTTATGAAACTCTTTTGTGTAAAATCATCGTCGAACTTTTTTAATTCGTGCGGAGGGTTTAATACCCCGGCGCTCTGCGTCGGGGTTGTTGATTGAACCTTTTGAGCAATAGCAATAGAGGGGCGGAACGTGAGCATCGAAACGGTATATCAACAAACATTATTGGATTATTCGCGGAGAGCGGAACATAAACATCAGTTGGATGGAGCGACCGGCATTGAGCGCGGGCATAACCCCAGCTGCGGCGACGATTTAACCTTGCTGATTAAGCAGAAGGACGGAGTTGTTGAGGACGCTTCTTTTTTAGGCGCGGGGTGTGCGGTTTCAACCGCTTCTACCAATATGCTGATCGATTTAATCAAAGGTAAAACGGTTAAAGAGGCACAGCATTGTCTTGAGGTGTTTTTTAATATGATGGCAGGAAAGCCTCAGTCAGAGGAAGAGTTGGAGAGTCTCGGCGATGCGCAGATTCTCAGCTATTTTGCCGAAATGCCCGCCCGCATCAAATGCGCGACACTGAGCTGGCACAGCGCACAGGTGCTGCTTAAATAAGATAATCGAACGTCTCACAACAACCGTACCGGAAACTGTGAAGCTGTTAAAAATAGGTCGATGTGATTGCTCTGCAAGACAGCTCGAAATATAACATAACCATATAGTTTTACGGAAGATATGATATGGAAACTGAAATGATGGATAAAACAAATAGACCGGCATTAACCGGAAATTGGGAGCCGCAGAACAAACTGCG
>CAUVKE010000044.1:0-7358 GCA_963552415.1 uncultured Treponema sp. | reverse complement strand
TTAAGCTTTTCACTAGCGGCAGTGCGGAAGATGCAATCAACCAGATAAAAGAAAAGAAATACGCCGCGAAGTATAAGGCAGAGGGAAAGAAGATAGTGCTGGTCGGTGCAGGATTTGAGGAAGCAACGCGGACAATTAAGAATTGGAAAGTAGAACAGCTATGATATATAAATCCTGCACCGATCCGCCATGGAGGGCGGTGGTTCTACGCAGTAATGAGTTTCAGTATTAGCTGAAACTCATCGTTAAAGATGTACAAGGATGTACATCTTTAACAGGGTTTTAGCGAAGAAACGAGAACGATAAAAGAGTGGAAAACGGAAGCACTCTGATACTAAAGAGCCATCCGTAGCAGTTCTGGTTGAACAGCCTCATTTTTCTGCGGGGATATTCAAGGAAGTGTCTGATGCGGTTTCTTTTCTATAGAAATCAACTATCGACCGCCCATAAGCTCGTTGATCGACACGAGTTAACGATAGAATTTGATCAGGTAATTCTTTTTCTTTGGGGCGATGTATCAGCGTAAGCCCTCCGGCAACAAGAATTGGTTTTTCGGCAATCGTATGCAGCAGATCATAATGGAACTGATAGGGAAACGGAGGATCAAGATAGATAATATCAAAGCTGATTTTTGAACGCTGAAGATAAAGCTCCACCGGCATACATTTACACTCAAGTTTTTTATCCGCGAGCGCCGCATTTTTTAACAAAACGGGGAATTTATCCCTGTCTTTTTCTACCAGTACCACAGGATAGGCTCCTCGTGAATAGGCTTCAAGTCCGCACATACCGGATCCGGTAAAGAGATCCAAAAAAGACTTCCCTTCCAAATCACCTAAAATCGAAAAAAGGGATTCTCTCATCCTATCCATTGCCGGTCTGATAATACCCTTAGGACACTGCACTTGCCGGTTTTTCAGTATTCCGCCTGTTATACGCATATCGATTTGCTTAAATACAAAGAAGCTGACTTAATTCATTTTGAGAGACAATCTGATACGTATCAAGATTCTTATTGCTTTCTTGAATCCGCTTTTCTATTCGATCTTTTATATCAGTATGCAATTTATAATAAGCCCCCAGATCACTACCCGAAATAGACAAAGTAATCTGTTTTTCGATCGTTTTAGCGGCAAATGCTTTTAAGAGCAATAAATAATCCGTTTCGCACGAATAGAGACACTGCATAATCGACAGATATTCAGGTAAATGAGAAAGATTTTGAACCTCTATGAATAACGTTTGCAGTGTATCCGATATAAAAGATATATCGGATATCACCTTATCCAAAAACATATTCTCCGATAGCTCAAGCGAAAGTCCTTCGCTGGTAATAGTGATTATTTTTGCAAGCTGATACAGATTATCATGAAATGCGGTGTTTTTAAGCATAGATATCCTCCCATTCTACTTTTTCAGTATCGGCATTTTTTTAACAAATATGAAAGCACCTCTAAAACCAGAATTTTGAATCCTCTTTCTAAGATTAATTGTTATTTTAGAAAGACTTTTGGGAACCTCTCAAAACTTCAGCTTTGAGAGGTTTTCCTTAGATTCCTTTTGCGATGTTTTTTGATAAGTCATCAAAATGCAAAGACTTATCAAAAAGACTCGTCGGGCATCTCTAAAAATCTAACCGAGTTTTTAGAGATGCCCTTTTGCATTTCTCGTGAAAAACCTCACAGCTCAACAGTTATTTCGGATCGAAGTCTTGGAACTACGGCGGGTTCTTAGGGCTGGATTGCCACGCCGGCTAGCAATCCAACTAAGCCGTTATTTTTCTTTAGATGGGGTCATGTCCAAGAATTGACAGCCTTGTTAATTCTTGGACACGAGATGATATGTTTTTACTTGCCGATAAATGTGGTACTCTTATCTGACGGGATAAGGGGGCGCATCAGCAGGTTGAGCCAAAACGTGAGGATATCTTGAATAAAGAGGAACCTCGACGGCGAGATTAACCTAAACCTGCTGCCGTAAATCGCAACCCTGTCGGGTGTCGTTCTCATAAGGGGGAGAGCAGTTGCAATGAAGTCCTTTTTATTATTCCTAACGGGGAAAGGCCTTCATTGCTCCGCACGAATCAAAATGCGGCCTTAGATTTAGATGCGATGTTTAAAATTAAGTCATTACTGTATAAAGACTTAATTTTAAACTCGCTATCAGCTATGCTGATGGCGATGTCCAAAAAGTAAGCAACTTTTGAGACATCCCCATCGCTTTTGACAGGATGTCAGTGGTTCTCCGCAGAATCGAGTTTGTAGAACAAACTCGAAATTAAAAAATGTACACGGACGTACATTTTTTAATGATGCCGTCCGTGGCGGATATAAAATAATGTACTGCGAATAGGAGTTACGGTAAACTACAAACCGGTAAAAGCTCCCTGTTCCCTATTTTATAGTACAAGGAGTTGCACAGTCTCATTTCATTACGACTGTGCGTAAATTAAATCTAAGGAAAACCTCTAAAAACTTCAAGATTTTTGCAGATGTCCATTATAAATGAGAGACGGATACTCAATCGACCATAAAAAAAGCCCCTGCGGAGGGGCTGTTTCTCCTGCGTTCCGGCGGTCTTTTGAACGGAGAACAGCTTCAAAATCCTCTTTTGTACCATTCTGCTGTTCATAATGCAGCAAAGTTCCAGTTATCGAGCGTACCATGCGCCACAAAAAGGCATTTGCGGAAATTTCAAACACGAGAAATTCTCGATCAGTAAAAAAATGAGCCGTATAGATAGAGCGCGATTTGCTTTTACTTTGGTCTCCGGCAGCGGAAAAAGCCGTGCAGTCCAATTCCCCCGACAGGACGCTTGCCATCCGGTTAAGCACATCGATGTCCGGCTCGCGCCGTATATGCCAGCAATAGGGTAATTGGTGCGCAAAAGCGGTTTTTCCACAGTGAATAAAGTACCGGTACGTGCGGGACCGGGCGCTAAAGCGGGCGTGCAGGTTGTCGGAAACATGAACCGCTTCCATAATCCGTACATCCTTGGGTAGTGCAGAATTGAGCGCCGGAACAAAACTTTCCGGCTTGATTCGTGCTATATCGGTAAAAAAGTGAGCCGCCTGTCCGCAGGCATGGACACCTGCGTCGGTTCTCCCCGAACCGAAAAGTTCAACAGGGTGCTTATGCAACAGAGCCAACGCCCGCTCAATTTCACCCTGCACGGTGCGGAATGATTCTTCTCCATGCTGCAGCTGTTTCTGCCAGCCGTGGAAGTGTGTTCCATCGTATGAAATACGGAGCAAAATATTCCGCCGCAGAATAGCAGAATTAGTCGTCATCATCCGTTTCGTTTAATTCACGTTTTAGTGTATCATAGAGGGTGCGGGCATATTCCAAAATCGGGCCGGGTTTATTTTTAGAAGATTTTCCAAGTCCGAACATTTTTGCCAAAGCAATCTTATGCATTTCAAGCCGTTTCAGTCGTGTCGCGGCTTCCTGCGTCTGCCCGTACCGATACTCCAGTAGCGCCCCAAGATAAATGACGCCGTCATATCCGTAATTTTTATCTACGTCGGGGCCGAATGATTTTAAGCCTGCAATCATCTCTTTACCAGTGCTTTCCAGCTCAAGAGCATACCGATATAAAAACAGAGCCTTTTGATAAAAGAGCTTTGAAATATAGGTATAGTTCTCCTCCGGTTCTTTTTCGCCGAGTGTTGAAAAAAGCCATGCTGAGCGGAGTGCACATATTGCCTGTTTAATAGTAGGCGAATATTTTGAATCAAAATGATCGTAACAGAGTAAAGCAAGATAATAGGATGCTGCCCCTTCGTGGAGTGTTCTGGCATTCTTGAAATCAACATGACCGAAAAGGTCTTTTACTGCACTGTACCGTCCGTTCATCGCTTCAAGCAGTCTTTCAGCAATCGGTCTTTCAATAACGCGAAAATCCTGCGTAAAGCCCGCGTATAAACATTGCGGACAAACGGTCATGCTGTAGATAAGCGGATAGACTTCTCCGTATTTAGCCGACGGTTCATACAAACGGCGCAGTTCTTCCGTTAAATCGCCCGCAATAACACGTCCGCCGCCGGAATACATTTCTTCCCGTTTAAATTTTGCTCCGCATACGGGGCATTCAATCTGCTCCTTGGAATAATAAGAAATAGCTGCTTCTTTTTTACTTTGCTGCTCTTCTTCATGTTTCATATTACGGATCTCCTTTTGCATTAAACAGGGCCACTTTCCAATATGACGCCTGCAATAGCCATATTACTTTCATGGGTCAGCGAAAGATGAATATGAGTCCCGCTGATACGCTCAAATGGTATAGCTGCATCGCCAAAGAGCGTTAACTCCGGTTTCCCGTTCGGATTATTAGTAACAAGAATATTTTTCAATGTTATTCCTTTTAATCCGGTGCCGAGAGCTTTCCCATAAGCTTCTTTCGCCGCAAAGCGGGCCGCTAAAGAATATGCGGCGGTCAAGCCTCTACTCTTGGTTTCCGCCAATTCCTGTGGATGAAAAAAACGTGCAAGCAATCCTGCGTTTCCCATCCACCGCCGTATGCGACCTATATCAACGGCGTCTATTCCGAACCCGACTACCATCTATGCATCTCATCATCTTCCGATACTTCCGTAAATTCCGCCGTTACTTGCACCGATTTAGGGCTTACTTGCAGTATCTTAAATTTGGAATACTCTGCCGGTAACACCGGTACAACGGAAAGCGTATGAACGCCGGGTTCGGTGACGGTTTCGCATGATACCGTCAATATATTTTCGGAAGGGTGCCACGTTTCCAGCAATCTTTTCGGACCATACACCTCTAAACTGCCGGTTTTTGTATCGGCGGTTATCGACAGCAATTGATTCTGTTTTTCAAAATAAATGGGGATATTATTAAACTTCTTTTGAATAGTCGTTTCGTTTATTTTAACGGTGGATTGTACTTGAGCCTTGCCCACAATCGAAATCAGCGGTTCGCTGTTGATGATGGCTGCTGTTCCCGAAAATCCGTTTGTCCGCGCTTCTATCGAAAGCGGTTCCGTAACAAGTTCATCGATTTTTTCAACGAGTTCTGCAGGACCTTCTATTTCGACCGCTGCCGGTTCGAGAGAGCTTTCGGTTACCTCATATCCATCAGCGGGAATCCCTTTTAAAGAAAGTGTAACGGGTACTTGTTTTCGTATATTTGTCGCCAACCGAAGCATTAAAATTGCCGGTTCCGTACTGATTTCCATATTGCCGAGCGGTGTTACCGTTCCCGCCAGTCGAGTTTTGATCGGTATCCGATAGGTTCCTTCGGTTTTAAAATCCGATATATTGATAAAGGCAGAAATATCCTTCTCGTTGATGGAAGCAATTCCGGTCGCATCTCCCCAAACGGTAACCTTTATCTTTGCGGGATATTGTTCCGCCGGTGTAAGGATGCCGTTGTTTTCAACCGTAAGCGGTACAATGAGGTATCGTTTATCCAATAAGGTTCCTCGATAAAACTCCGAAAGAAAAACAGCAAAAACAAGGCAGATAATTTTGACCGGCCAATTTTCGGTAAGCTGGATCAGTATTTGTTTTATGTTCATGAAGCGCTTCCTTCAGATTTCTCGGTAGTTTGAGCCTTTGACTTAACTTTGAGCAGATAAGTCAGCTCCGATTCAATATTGTCCGTTGTCAAATCATAATACAGCTTTGAATCGTACGCGAGGCTGATTGCCCCCGATTCTTCGGAGACGATCAGTACAACCGCATCGGTTTCTTCTGCAATGCCGAGTGCTGCCCTGTGCCGTGTTCCGAAACTCTTGTTGATATCGTCCTGCTTGGTAAGCGGCAGATAGCAACCTGCCGCGATAACCCGTCCGTTATCGATAACGACTGCACCGTCATGTAGCGGAGTGTCGAATTCAAAAATAGTAACAAGCAGGTTTGAGCTGATTTCCGCATTGATTCGGGTGGCGGAAGGATTTTCAATAATTTCTTTTAAATTGTTTTGCCTCAAGAAGATAACCAGCATTCCGCGGCGCTCTGCAGAAAGACGTTCGGCAGCAGTTAATACATAATCGATATGACTGTGTTGAGAGCGGGATCGTCTGAACCAGTCGTTTTGCCCCATCGTCAGGAACATTCTCCGCAGCTCGGGTTGAAAGATAATCGCCGCGCCGATAACAACTCCCGTTGCAAGCGTATTCAAAATCCAAAGCAGTGTTGTAAGGTTTAGCAGGAATGCAACCGCATAAATAAGGAGCATCAACAATGCCCCCTTACCGAGCTGCGCCGCCTGTGTTTTAATCAGTATCTGATATGATTTGTACATCAAAAACGCAAGGAGTAGTACATCCAGCACCGGCCCGATATAGGTGAGGTAGAACGACAGCGAATCTCTAAGTAGTTCCATATTTCTGCAATTCCTTTAACACCAGTAATAGTTCCCGCGTTTCCGCAACATCGTGAACCCTCACGATTGATGCACCTTTTTGCACTGCATACATCGTTGCGGCAAGCGTTCCGGCAAGGCGCTGTTCGGGGAAACCGCCGGTAACAGCTCCGATAAACGACTTCCGCGAAAGTCCTGCTAAAAGCGGATATCCCAAGTCGGCAAAATATGCACTTGCCGCAACAAGCCGGTAATTATCTTCAACCGTTTTCCCAAAGCCGATACCATAGTCGATGGTGATACGCTCTCGCGCTATGCCGCAGTTTAGAGCATACGCAATCCGTTCTTCAAGATAATCCCGTACTTCCGTTACTACATTTCCATACTGCGGAATACTCTGCTGCATTGTCGGCGGTATCCCCCGTTTATGCATAAGAACCACCGCACCGCTTTCTTCCGCAATCAGCGTACCGAGTTCCGGATCATCGGTTAAAGCCGAAATATCATTACACAGCGTTGCCCCTGCCTTGAAAGCGGCCTTCATAACCGCCGCTTTCCGTGTATCTACAGATAGGACAATAGCGCTGCGTTTCCTGATTGCTTCAATTAAAGGGATAACCCGTTCGAGTTCTTCTTCTTCACTAATATAAGAAGAACCGGGGCGTGTCGATTCCCCGCCGATGTCGATAATATCGGCGCCTTCCGTTTCCAACGCGAGTACCCGCTCCAAGCCTTTTTCCACGCTTATCGAACGGCTCGGTTCATAAAACGAATCGGGTGTTGCATTAACAATCCCCATGATAAAAGCCGGTAAATCGGTTTCTATTATATGCCCTTTTCCGCAATCAAGCTGCAACTGCATAGCGGATTATAACAGATTTTCCGGCTCTTGTCCTAGGGCTTGCTGATAATTGTCGGTGGTTATCAAATTATAGTGGAACCTGAAAAATCTAAAAGAATCAACCTCTTGACACTTGCAAAAAAATAACTGAAAATAAGCAGGTATTCTAGTAAGATACCAAATTTGAACAA
>CAUVKE010000043.1:0-7614 GCA_963552415.1 uncultured Treponema sp. | reverse complement strand
CGATGATTCAATTTGCGGATGAAGCTTTAATCGAAGTTTCATCGGGAAAAGGCGGAAACGGCTGTATCGCGTTCCGGCGGGAAAAATACGTGCCTAAGGGCGGCCCTGCAGGCGGCGACGGCGGGCGCGGCGGCGATGTGCTGTTTGAGATTAAACGGAATATGCGCACGCTTGTGCATTTACGCCATAAGCGGGTATTCCGGGCTAAAAACGGCTTGGATGGGCAAGGTTCAAAACGATTCGGTGCAAAGGGCGCCGATTGTGTTATTCCGCTTCCGCCGGGCTGCATTATTAAAGATGCCGATACCGATGAGCTTGTCTACGATTTCGGCGACCGGACGGAGGGGCTTATTCCTTTCTTGACCGGCGGTAACGGCGGCTGGGGAAATTGTCATTTTAAAACCTCCACCAATCAAGCGCCGCGCACCGCTTTGCCGGGACAGGAGGGCAAAACCCGCCGGCTTAAAATTGAGCTGAATATCATCGCCGATATCGGACTTGTCGGTTTTCCCAATGCCGGTAAGTCCTCTCTGCTGGATTACTTTACCAATGCCCGCCCTAAGATTGCGCCCTATCCGTTTACCACCAAAATACCAAACCTCGGCGTACTCCGCATCGATGAGGAACAGGATATTATCATCGCGGACATACCGGGTATATTGGAGGGCGCTTCGGAGGGAGTCGGCCTCGGTATCCGGTTCTTAAAGCATATTTCGCGGACGGCGGGGCTGGCCTTTTTGATTGACCTTTCCGATGACAACTACTTGACCGCATACGATACCCTCTGCGGAGAGCTTGCAGCCTATTCGGAGGAATTGGCTGCAAAAAAACGAGTTATTATCGCAACCAAGCTCGATCTTGAGGGAACAAAAGAGCGGCTTAAAACCCTGCGGGAAAAACTTTCCGATGTGCCCGTACTCGGTATTTCGGTGTTTAACCGCTGGGGCTTGGACGAAGTCCGCGATGCGTTTGTTGCGCTGGTAGAAGAGCTTGCCGCCGCGGATGCAGGCAAAAACGCTGAAACATCGACAGAGAGCACCGTCGGCAAACAGGCAGGCAGCACCGCATTCGGCACCACTGTGTTCGATAATGCAGTATCCGGTGATGACTTAACGACTGAAGGTTTATCGGCAGATATGGCTGCGGGAGGTATGTTCGATTTCGATAGCGCTGCCGGCGGCGGTTTTAACGATAGTGCTGCAGGAAGCAACCATTCTAATGCCTCCGGCGGTATGCATACGACTATCGTACCGGCTGCGGCAGACAATAACTTTATGCATGCGGAACTGGAAGACCCCGTTTACGTGCAGCAGGAAGGCTTCGGCGCAACGGTGAGTTTAAGCCGCAAGCGGAAGGGTAAAAAATGAGGCTCGCCGTATTGGGCGGATCTTACAATCCTATTCATATCGGCCATTTGATGCTTGCCGATGCGGTTGCTCTCCGTTACGGATACGACGCCGTGGCCTTTGTCCCCGCATTCTTATCACCCTTTAAAGGCGGACACTCCGGCTGCACTGCCGAAGACAGACTCGCAATGGTCAAACTCGCAATCGCCGATAATCCGGCTTTTTACTGTGAACCGTGCGAGATACGGCGGCAAGGCGTTTCGTATACCATCGATACGTTAAAATTTCTAAAGAAAAAATTTCCTCAGTGTGAAGGAAAAATCGGGCTGATTATCGGCGATGATTTACTGGAAGGCTTTGCTGGCTGGCGTGAAGCGGAGCGCATACCCGATTATGCCGATATAATAGTAGGGAACCGCATTATAGACCGGTATTCGACGGAACAAGCCGACACCGCGGGTAAGATTCCTCATTTAAGGGTAGATAATGCCCTGCTGCCGGTGTCTTCAAGCGGAATACGGGCGGCCATACAAGAAAAAAAGAGCTGGCGCTATCTTGTACCTTCAGCCGTATACTCGTATATTAAAGAACATAAACTCTATGAATGATATCCGTATTGAAAAACTCATCACAGCGCTGGATAGGTATGCACGAGCCAATCTTTCCGATTACCGCTATGAACATTCATGCAGGGTTGCCTCTTATGCGGAAGAACTTGCCCGTCGCTACGGTTTCGGACACAGACTGCAGCGGCTTTGTTATCTCGCCGGTATTTCCCACGATATGTGCAAAGAAAAACCTATCGACTTTCTACTCCGCACGGTACGGACGGATGGGCAGCCTGTTACGCCCGACGAATCGGCAAATTCCGAGTTACTGCACGGACGGGCTGCAGCGGTTTTATTGCAGGAGCATTACGGAATCCATAAAAAATCGCTTTTAAATGCGGTACGCTATCATACCTCCGCTTCTGCGAAGTTTGATGTGTTGGGGCGGATCATCTATATTGCGGATAAAATCGAACCCGGCCGGAAAAATTGCGGTTACTTACGGGAAAAGGTTGAGAAGCTGACGCTTGATGAGCTTTTTCTTGAAGTGCTGAAAGAGGTTATCGGCTTTGTGGAGTCAAAAGGACAAACAGTGCAGGCGTGTACGTATAAAACATATCGGTTTTTAAAAGAGAGGCAGACGAAAACGACCCATCGGGAGGCAAGGAATTGAAAGAGGGAAAAAACATCATCTTTTTATTGCTCATCTTAGCGATGCTCATTCCTTCGGGGGTGATTGTGGCACGGAATCTCAATGTCGACCCTATCAGCACGTCCCTTTCCGAGGATAATGTGCTCAAGGTACTGTTTGTCATTGAAAATGATAATGTCCCTATTTCTACGAATGTTGTTGCGCACTATTCGCAAACACGGCGCGCTGCAATGTTCGATATCCCTGCGAATATCGGGTTGATTTTGCCTCAGCTTGGGCGTACCGGCGGCATCGGTTCGCTCTATACGGAAAAGGGCGCGGCGGTTTATAAAGAAGAAATTGAAAAACTGACCGGTGTTGACATTCCGTTCTATATTGTCTGTTCGTTGACCGACTTTATGCATTTGACGGATTTGCTCGGCGGTATTTCGGTTTTTATCCCTTCTTCCGTCGATATCGATTCCGAAGAATACGGAAAGATTTTGCTTCCCTCCGGTTCGGTGCTGTTAGACGGCGATAAGGTGCGCGACTATCTCTTGTATGAAGATGAGGCGGATGCCGAAGGTGAAGCGGTAACCCGTAAGCAAAAAGCGGTATTGGCCCTTCTGCGCAGTTTATATGAGCATCCCGAAATGCTCGAAAAAGAACAGTTTAAAGTGTTCAGCCCGCTGCTGCACGGCAATGTTACCGGTGGAAATTTAAAGCAGCTGTTGGAATATCTCTGCAAAATCGATTCGGAGCGGTTGGTGCCTCAGCGTTTAACCGGCGCCGTGCGTATCGTCGATTCAAAAGAATTGCTTTTTCCGTTCCGTGACGGTCAGCAAATAAAAGAGATTGTCGGACAGACGCTTGCCGCGCTTGCTTCAAAAGAGGGTACCACGTTGGAGCGGGTCTATGCATTGGAGGTTTTAAACGGCACCGATGTGAACGGCCTTGCACGGACTGCCTCCGAGCTGTATCAGAGTTTCGGGTATGACGTTATCCGTGTTGGGAATGCGGCGCAGACGGGAGTTGAGCATACGGTTTTAATCGATAGAATCGGGAATGAGGCTGTAGCAAAGATTGTCGGGCAGGTTGTCCGCTGCGAAAATATCGAATCCGCTCAAATCGGCGACGACCATTCCGGCAGCGAAACAAATGTCGACTTCACGTTGATACTCGGCAAGGACTTTAACGGCTATTCGGTACGGCAAAAAAAATAGAGAAGAGGATAAGAAAATATTATGGAAGTTAATTTTGAACAGGCGGCTTTAACATTCGGAACGATTTTGCGCGAGCTTAAAGCGGAATCGGTGGTCGTGCTCGATTTACGGCAGGCGCATATTTGGACGGATTTTTTTGTGATTGCAACCATATCGAGCGGTAAACAAGCCGGCGGTCTTGAAGGCAAAATTATGGAAGCGGCAAAAGAAATGCAGATTGAGGAGTACCGGACTATCAGAAAAAGTCCCGACGGCGACGAATGGAAGCTGCTCGATTTTGGTTCTATCGTTGTGCATTTGATGAGTCCCACCGCTCGGAAATTCTACGACCTTGAACGCCTGTGGTATGACAGCCCTAATCTGTTAGTGTAATGCGCATCATATCCGGCTGTTCCACTATAGAAGACTGTATCCGCCGCTACGGTGCGGGCGCCCCATATCTCTATCGAACCAAGCCGTGAATCATACGTTTAACTGTTTCCAACTGCGCGGGCGAGAGTTGATAGAGGTCACGGACTATATCGCTGATGGCTGTATATTTCGGATTCGGTTGTAGCTGTTCTCCGGTTACAAGATATTCAACTGAAACACCGAGCGCTTTTGCAATTTTTACGCCCGTTTCAACATTCGGCAGCACCCCTCTCGCATCGATATATGACAAAAAGGTACTGTTACTGATCCCTGTCTTTGCAGAAATCTCCTTTACCAGCAAGCCACTGTTCACTTTGATCGGTGATGTCGATTTTTACGAAAGCTTATACACCGCATATTGATTGAGCGATACGCCTTCTTGCACTGCCTGCAATGCCTCACTTAGTTGGGAAAATCTAAACGAGAGACTACTTCCCCTGTATTCACGTATGTAATCGCCGCCGCCAGCGCATCGGCGGCATGGTCGGGTTTCGGTATCGTTTTAAGGCCGAGCAGCAACTGAACGGTTAGCTGCACCTGCTGCTTTTCCGCCTGCGCGATGCCGGTAACCGCTTTTTTAATTGCATTCGGCGCGTATTGAAAGACGGGAACGCCTGCCTGCGCTAAGGCAAGCAGCGTTACGCCGCGCGCTTCCGAAACGCTCAAAGCGCTCGTTACGTTCTTTGCAAAATAGAGCGTTTCGATACCGGCGGCGGCAGGTTGGTGGGTGCGGATAAGCTCCGTGAGCCGGTCAAAGACAATGAGCAGCCGGTTTCCCTGTACTTGCCCCGACTCCGTGTAAATAACACCGTAATCGATACAGCGCATCCTGCTGCCGGACACAGCAATAATGCCGTAGCCGGTAGAGGCAAGCCCAGGGTCAATCCCCATGATAATCCGTCCTGCGGCTATCCGCTGTTCCACCATCTATTCTATCTTCCTATCACCTTAACATTTGTTTACCATGCATCTCGCGAACTATAAATATCATCGATTATCTATATCGCGGACTTGTAACATTGCCATATTGAATCTCCACTCATACTATATAATGGAATACATGAAAAAAACAATCAGATTTCATTATCTTATAAAATCATGAGGATTTATTACGCATTGGAATGGGGCTGTCCAAAAACTGAAAGCCTATCGGCTTTTTCTATAAGGAAATGATTTATCATATCCGCTAAAGCGGATTGCGTAACAGTTTTTGGACAGTTTCCTTAGATTTAGATGCGATGTTTCGATAAAAACGGTACATCCTTGTACCATTTTTATCTTCAAGTTTTCTAAACGAAAACTTGTTCCTGTTAAAACGACCGCCGTCCGTGGCGGTACTGATAGTCATTACTGTCTAAAGACTTAATTTTAAACTCGCTATCAGCTATGCTGATGGCGATGTCCAAAAAGTAACCAACTTTTGGGACATCCCTGTTTTTCGGCAACAGCTTTTAAATTTTCCCAACCAAGTCAATAGACGGATACAGTGTTTGTTCGCCGGGATGCCATTTTGCAGGGCATACCTGATCGCCATGCGCTGCAGTAAACTGAGCGGCCTGCACCTTGCGCAGCAATTCGGAAGCATCGCGGCCGATACTGTTATCGTGTACCTCGTATGCTTTAATGATGCCGTCGGGGTCAACGACAAAAGAACCGCGAAGTGCAACCCATGTTTCTGGATCAAGGATACCCAACGAAGCGGCAAAAACGCCTGCTTTATCGGCAATCATCTCATACGGCAGAGCGCTGATCGTCGCGCTTGCATCAGCCCATGCCTTATGCACAAATTCGCTGTCGGTAGAAACGGAAAATACTCTGCATCCGATCTCTTGAAATTCCAAATACAGCTTACCTAAATCGGCCAATTCAGTCGGACACACAAACGTAAAGTCTGCGGGATAAAACATAAACACAGCCCAATTCCCCAGCAGTGACTTACTCGATACGGTGCTAAACTTTCCCTTGCAGTACGCCGGCAGGGTAAAGTCAATAATCTTTGTTCCAATTAAATTTTCCATAAGATACTCCTATAACTTAAACTGATAATCGTTACGATAATAGTGAAACAGCCGCTCAATGTCCAGTAGTAGGGACGATATCTCTTCCTGCAGCTTTGTCATTTAGCAATAGCTCCATTCTTATTTACTTATCCCCGTAATGGGAACCGCATTGAGCAATTTCTACCACATCATCTGAAATTCGAAAAACAAGTCTATTTTTTTCGTCTATACGCACACTATAAAAGCCGGTCCAGTTTCCGCGCAAAGCTTCCGGCTTTCCAATGCCGTTATATCTGTTTCTGTCTATATCCTTGAGAAGATTATTTATCTTTTTCAGCGTTTTCTTATCCTTAATTTGCCAATCGGTATATTCTTCCCAAGCATCGTCGTGCCATATTTTACGCACTATTACACCTCGATAAGTTCGTGTTCAGAGATATTTTTTCTTGCTCTTATATCAGATATTCTCTTATCAAGAATTACGCTGTTTTCAGGAGAATAAAACGGATCCGCTTTCACTTCAAAAGGTATACGTCTTTCTCTTCCAAGTTTTTTCAGATAAATATTGATTGCTGTAGAGAGGGACATACCAATATCTGCACATACTTGCTCTGCACTCCTTTTTACATCATCATCAATTCTCAAACTAATTTGTGCCATAACTGCATACTCCTTCTTTTTAGTGTATTGTATAGCAATAGAACTTATTTGTAAAGATTTTGCATTACATGTGCTTTCTATCTTTCAGCAAAAATTGCAAGTCTTTCCCTCATTCCCCTATCTTCGCCCCCGCTTTCCAGTAACTCATTCTAAACAGCCCGCACTGCTCAAAGCCGAGCTTTTCGTATACACGGAGGGCGGCTGTGTTGGCGGTTTTTACGAAGAGTGCGAAGCCGTGCGCTTCTGGGCTGTGGGTATTGATGAGATGCGCAACGGCTGCTGCGGCTAATCCCTTGTTTCGGTATGCGGGCAGGGTGTAGACGCCGCCGATTTGGAACCAGTGAAAGCCCTGTGCGTTGGTTCCGGCCTTTGCGACGATGTGCCCGTCTGCCGAGACCTTGTAGATGTATTCGGTTGTAAGGCGGGCACGCAACGACAGTTTACAGACGGCGGGGTTTATCGGGCGGCCTTCGTAGGCAACCTCGGTATTTTCATAATCGAGCTGGAGCGGGAAGAGTTCTGTAAGATCATTCTCCGTTGCGCGTTCAATCGACAGCGCGGCATTCAGTTTGGATTGCGCAGTTTGAAAGAATATATCCGTACAAGGTTTGGCGCACCGCATCAGGTAATAATCTACGGCGGCGTCAAGCCGAACTGGTGTATGTTGCGCAGATACGGTTGCTGCAATAATCCGCTCAAAGAGAATTGTATGTTCGCGGATGCCGGCAACGGCATGGAGTTCCCACTGGTGTTCGCTATAGAACACGTTCTCGTCTAAAAAGAACCGACCGAAAG
>CAUVKE010000042.1:0-7617 GCA_963552415.1 uncultured Treponema sp. | reverse complement strand
CTGCTACCGAACCGTGCATGCCAGTGCAATAAGCTGTCTTCGGAATCTCGATGTGGAGGTACGATAATAAAATATTGCGCTTCCGCTAAGCCTTGCACCGGTTTGATCGCTTCAAATGCATACCATGAATGGCCTTCAAACCCTTGCATGGGTTTCATTCCGGTATAACGGTATTCGCACGGGATTTGTTTTTCGTTGCCGTCTTTGTCCATTACGGTAAACAGTACGGTGTTGGAACCGTCAAACTTTGCTTTTACGATAGGTGTTGCAAACATATCGGAAACCGCCGCCTTTAATCCGTCTTCGGTATAGTACGGCATCTTTTCCGCCTGCATTCTATATGCGTCGTTCAACTGAGTTGCGCCGGAAATCGCGCTAAAGGATTGCCACTCACCCTTCCACGCAGAAAGTTCATTTCCCGCTTCGAGCTTTGCAGCTGCGGATGTCGATTTACATCCGGTAAAAAATACGGCAAGCAGCAATACCGCCGCTCCGTATACGATATGTTTTTTAGATAACATCTAAACCTCCTGATGTTTACCTATACTAACAAAAATTATGAAAAATGTCAACCGTTTTCATTTATAATTTGACAAGTGTAAACAGCGGGTATATAATAAACCTGTTCGGAAACTTCCGTTTCGGAACAGGTTACCTTGAAATGCGATGTTCTAAATCGTGCTATTTGTACGATTTAGAACTCGTCGACCTGTTCGAAAACACAGTTATCGAACAGGTCTAGTATAAATTACGCACATTAAACAGCAGGAATTGATAAAACATAAAAAACTTACATCAGGAATATGATATGGATATACGGAATGAGGAATGTGTGCTATGAGAGCGGTAATACAGCGGGTACGGTCGGGAAGTGTGTCGATTGAAGGCTTTGAAACACAGACTATCGGCAAGGGTTTTGTGATTTTATTGGGGATTTGTCCTGAAGATACTGAGGGTGATATAGAGTGGCTGGTTAAGAAAATCGTACAGATGCGGATTTTTGAAGACGATGAGGGGAAGATGAACCGTGCCCTTGCGGATGTGCAGGGAGACATTTTGCTGGTCAGTCAGTTCACTTTATTTGCCAGTACCAAGAAAGGAAACCGCCCGTCCTTCAATGCAGCGGCGGAGCCTTCGATTGCAATCCCGCTCTATGAATACTGTATCCGCAAACTGAGCGAAGCGCTTGGTAAGCCGATAAAAACCGGACAATTCGGAGCGGATATGCAGGTGGAAATTCACAACGACGGACCGGTTACGATCATAATCGACACAAAGGTAAAAGAATGATTTCGTTAATAGCATTTTTAGGAAATGTTGGGCGGGAGTATGAACGCACCCGGCATAACGCAGCGTGGATTGCTGCGGATCGTTTATCTATTTGCGGGGGAATTTCGTGGCAGCATAAGTTCCGCGGCCTGTACGGGCGGTTTCCGGCAGCAGTGAGCGGAGGGCAGGCTGTCCATGCTTTAAAGCCGGAAACATATATGAATCTATCGGGGGAAGCGGTAGGAGAAGCGGCTCAGTTCTTTAAAATTCCTCCGGCGGAAATACTTGTCGTGCATGATGAGCTTGAACTGCCGCCCGCCGCCTTGAGCCTCAAGTGGTCGGGAGGACTCGGCGGGCATAACGGGCTTCGCTCAATAAAGGCTGCGCTGGGTACGCCGGACTTTTGGCGGCTCAGGATCGGTATCGGGCGTCCCGGCGGAAAAAAAAGCAGCAGCGCTGATCATCCCGATATCGCAGGCTATGTGCTGTCTCCTTTTTCTCAAGAAGAATGCACCCTGCTGGATGCGGCACTGCCTCAGCTGGAACCGCTTTTTACCGCGCTCATCACCGAACGGAAGGAGCCGCAAACGCTGCTTTCCGCATGGACGAAGGTACTGCCCTGCACATCAGTGTAAACTCCAAACTCTAACACAGGTCTTCCTTTTGCGTGAAATTTTCCTAAAATTTCACGCATCTTTTCCCTGCAGGAGAGAAATCGCATCAGACAGATAAATAAAAATCGCAAAATAAATAGGCTATGAGACCATTTGAGCCGCAAAGCGGCGAAATTCTGGTTGAATAGCCTATTTATTTTGCGGGGAAATATAGCAAAACAGTCTGATGCGATTACCCTGTGATATCAGGCTGTTTAAAAGAGTTCGTTATCGCCGTCAAAAGCGCTGCCCGGCTTTGATTTATGGGCAGCAGATACTGCTGCAGAATCGGCATTCAAGCTTTCAGTTTTGCCGCTAGCGAGAGCTGCTTTTTCGAGCATGGATTTTTTCCCTGCCGAAGCTGCCTGAACATCGGCTTCTTTATCTGCCTTTGCATCTTCCGGTTTTACGGAAGCCGCCGCCTTTGCCGCAGCCGCTTCGCCGGTGCCGGAACCGGACGGTATTTTGCCCGAAGCGCCGGAATCGGCGGCTTGATCGGTTTTTACAAAACTCGACACATATTTTTGGTTGGGGAACAGTTGTGCGCGCAAGGTCTTTTCAAGATCGATTGCGATATCGGGGTTATCCTCTAAGAATTTTACGGCGTTGTCATGACCTTGCCCAATCTTATCTTCTTTATACGAATACCACGCGCCTTTTTTGTCTATCAATTCGTATTTTACCGCGCAGTCCAGCAAGCTGCCGTAGGGAGAAATCCCCTTCCCAAACAGGATTTCCAGCTCAACCTTTCGGAACGGCGGCGCGACCTTATTCTTGACAACTTTGATGCGCACCTTGTTTCCCCATGCCTCATCCTCATCTTTACCGAGCACCTCACCCTTACGGACTTCGATACGTACTGAAGAGTAGAATTTGAGCGCATTACCGCCGGTAGTAGTTTCAGGATTGCCGTATGCAATGCCGATTTTCATACGGATTTGGTTGATAAAGATGAGAATACATTTTGACCGCGAGATGATTGCCGTCAGTTTCCGCAGCGCTTGACTCATCAATCGCGCCTGCAAACCCATGTGCGAATCGCCCATTTCACCGTCGATTTCCGCTTGCGGCGTAAGGGCGGCTACCGAGTCGACGACAATGACATCAACCGCGCCCGATCTGACAAGATTTTCGGTGATTTCCAAGGCCTGTTCCCCCGCATCGGGCTGGGCGACCCACAGCTCATCGATATTAACACCCAGTTTTTGCGCATACTGAGGATCAAGGGCATGTTCGGCATCCACAAATGCCGCAATGCCGCCCCGCTTTTGCGCTTCGGCGACGACATGAAGGGCTAGCGTCGTTTTTCCCGACGATTCCGGACCGAATATTTCAATAATTCTGCCGCGGGGATAACCGCCGATACCGAGCGCCTCATCGAGTAGAATACTGCCTGAAGGGATTACTTCAATACCACTCGTTGCCGTTTTCGCACCGAGCTTCATCAGCGAACCCTGTCCGAATTCTTTTTCGATTTGCAGGCGTGCAGCCTCCAAGGCTTTGAGCTTTTCATCGGCATCGGTAATATTGGTTACCTGATTTATTTCTGATTTTGTTTTTGCCATCTTTGTGCCTCCATAATTAAGCGCGCTCGGCCGGTGCCGTTAGAACATTACTAATGACGTTCTGCAAAAATCTCTTTGCTTCCCGCACGTTTTGCCCCGTCGCATTACTTCTTATCTTTGTTATATGTCTTTGTTGCGATTTTGGCTTAAAAAAACTGCTGAAAATCACTTTTTTTAGAAATTTTTACAAAGAAACGAGTTTTTTCTTCGTCGATGTGTTTTTAATCGGAAGGACAGCTGACAATACTGCTGTAATCATTTATAAAAACACTTGTTATCAATTTTGCTGATAAGGCGTCTATGTATACAGACTATCATTTAGTCTTAATTTATAGCATAAGACACATAAGAAAGCAATATTATGGAAAATCTATACTTTTGAAAGGGTACCGGCGTCCATCCGGTAGGTTGTACAGTGCGGATCCAAGATAGTAGAATCATGCGTTACAATCAGCACGGCAGTTCCGAGCTTGTTTACATCTTTTACCGCCTGCATGACACCGGCAGCCGTTTCCGCATCGAGGTTTGCTGTCGGTTCATCGGCAATGAGCAGCTTGGGCGCATTCATCAGTGCACGCGCGATAAGCATCCGCTTTGATTCTCCACCCGAAAGATTTTTCGGCATTTCATCTTTTAGATGTGCTATTCCCATCACTTCCAACAAACTGAGCGCCCGCCCTTCGGTATCGCCGTCCCGTTTAAATAAAAAAAACGGGACGCGCACATTATCCAGTACCGACAGATTGGGCAAGGCGCCGAGCGATTGCGGAACAAATCCCATAGACTCATTACGGTAATAGCTTTTTTCGGTATCACTCATCAGCGTAATATCTTTATCTTCAAAAAGAACCGTACCTGAAGTCGGCTCTAAAATCCCTGAAAGCAGATTAAGCAGTGTTGTTTTTCCCGAACCGGAGCGGCCGACAATAAAGACAAAATCGGAAGAATCGATAGTGAAATCGGCCTCCTTAACGGCAAAAAAATCGGAACCGCTTCTGGTAAATGTTCTGGAAAGTTGTTTGGTTTGCAATAACATACCGTAATAATCCAATGGCAAAATTTATCGTTTTCTGTTAACGAACAGATACCCTGCATCGATGGCTATCAGCGCGATTGCCAACAGCAAAATAGTAGGTTTGGTATAAACGTTACAAGGCATGGTTGCAGTCTTACAGGTACCGATAACAACCGTTTGCAATAATATCAGACAAACACCGAGTCCGATATTGGAAAATGCGATACCGATGCGGGAACTCTTGACCAGTAAGAATACGACGCCCAATGCGGCAATTAAACCGCCGAGCATTTTAACTGCTTCGCCCATCCAATGGCACTTCATAAAACCGCCGTCAGCTTTCGGAAAACAGACATGAGCAAATCCGAAGGGTGCAAAAAGGACGAGTAAACCGATAATAATGATTAACATTCCTACAACATATTTTTTCATAGTAAACCTCACAGGCATATTAGTAAACTTGTTCGACAACGAAGTTATCGAATATGTCTAGTATATACAAAATACGGCAAAAGTCAATCGATGGTTACATTTTTTCAGAGATTTTTTCAAAAGGCCTTGAGTCTTGACATAAATAGGAATATTTTAGATGATACCCCAATGGGTAATGCCGTGAAATTTACCAGATCTTATTTACAAACACTGTCAACAGATGATCTATTTACATTGGCCGACCAATACGGCCTATTTTTGTCGTCGGATTTGACGCGGCATCTTTTGATCGGCGAATTGCTCGATCTTGATGATGGGTTTGCGAATGATGAATACGGTGGTGATTCCATTGCGGCGGCTATAAAACCTCATGAGGCAGCATATAGTTATAACCTGACAGAAATACGGGTTCTCTTAAAAAATCCGCTGTGGTTTTTTGTCTTTTGGGATTTTCATAAGCGTCTTTTTACCGAGCTGACGGAAGCGAAAGATTTTTCTTTTTTTTCCCTGCGAGTGCATTCCCTTGATCCTGAGAATACTTCAAAATCGTTGGATTTTTTTGATATACAGGTGCTCAAGGAAGACCGCAGGCACTATGTGTATGTCTCTTTTGACGAATACCTGCATCGTATCGATTTAATGGCTCATTTTACGAACGGACGTGAACAGATATTAGCGCAATCGAATATCGTCGGTATGCAGCGGAAGAATATTCCGCAACGGCTTTGTGTTTCACAAAATGCGGTGGATAAGATAATCGGTTTATCGGGATTGGCTGCTTTAAAGAAGTCTCACTTTCGGCATTACCGGCAGGCATTTAGATAAGAAAAATGAGCCTCAAAGAACTTCGGTTTTTAGGGTCTCCCTGTGTTCGACGAATCTATATTCGAGGTACCCGATGATTAAAAAAACGTTACTTTTTATTTTTCATGCTCACGTACCGTATATCCGCCATGATGATGAGAACGAGCCGCTTGAAGCGACGCCGTTATACGAAATGCTGTCATACGGTTTTTTACCGTTTTTACGGATGTGCAGTTGTTTGGATGCTGATGCTGTTCCGTTTAAATGTGCGCTGGTCATTTCTCCACTTTTGTGCGAAATGCTGAAATCTCCTTTGTGTCAAGAACGGTACGGCGTGTACTTGGATCAGCATATCGTATTTGCACAGCAGGAATTAAAGCGGGCTGCAGGATCACCTCGGGAAGCTCTTGTACGGCTGTACCTTGAGTTTTTACAGATGAACCGAGAAGATTTTCATGTTCGTTATAAAAAAGATATTTTAAGCGGAATAAATTTCTTTGCAGACAAGGGATATATTGAGCTGCTTGCAACGTCGGCAACACCGTGCTTTTTTCCGTTTTACCAAAATATGCCTGAATCGCTTACCGCTCAGATTGAACAGGGGCTGAATAGTTTTCGGGAACATTTTGAAGCGGCGCCGTCCGGTTTTTGGCTTCCGTCGATGGGCTATGATACGGGGTTAGACCGTATTATCAAGTCGTATGGCCTCGATTATACCGTATTGGAAAGTCAGAGCTTTTTATTTGCCGATCGGCCGCCGGTGAACGGCGTTTTTTCTGCAGCTATAGGCGAAAGCGGGCTTTCGTTTTTTGGGAAAGACAGTGTTGCATACGCCGATATTGCGCATCCTGAAACCGGTTTTTATCTGCACCCCGATTACCTCGATACTGATAAAGATGCAGGGTTCGAACTGGATGGAGAAGCGCTGTTACCCCTGTTCGATGTAAAGAAAGGCCGGCGTGCAACGGGATTTTGCTATCACCGGCGAGACGGCGGCGGCTATGACGCAGCGGCCGGTGCGCTACAGGCGGAACAAGACGCCGAACGGTTTCTTGCAAACCGTGATGCGGTATTAACGGAGGCTGCGGCACTGCTTGATATCGATCCCGATCCGTTATGCTCCGTTTCCGTATTACCGCTTAGGTTTCTAGGTAAAACATGGCGGGAAGGAATGAGCTGGTTGGAATCGGTATTCCGCAAACTTGCGCCGCGGCACGATATGCAGTGCGCCTTGCCGACCGAATACCTTAAAAAAGTGCGGCGGATACAGAGCATTAATCCTTTTTATGCTTCCAACTTGCCAAGCGGATATGCAGATGAACTTATCAATAGCTCAAACGATTGGATGTTTCCTCGTATTCAAAAGGCTACTGAACGGATGATCGATCTTGCCGGACGTTTCCCCGATGACCAAGGCCTTAAAGAGCGGATGTTGAATATGGCCGCTAAAGAGCTGTTACTTGCGCAATCGGCTGATTGGCCGCTGATGGCGGATGTTCAAACCTCTGCCGAATACGCTGCTGCACAGTGCGAGAATCACCTTGCTACCTTTACCGATGTGTATGATTCGCTCGGTTCCGGCTCGATCGGTACTGATCGGTTGATTAAAAGAGAAAAAGAATATCCGATATTTTCGGATATGAATTACCGTTTTTTTATATCAGGGGGTACGATAAAAAGCTTCTCCTAAAATAGCGTCGGAGCTTTTTATCTCGAGTTTGCATAAGCAAACTCGATTATTTACGTGTGCGCGTAATACGCGCACGGCTAAAACCTTTTTCGGAAACTGATGTTTCCTGCAAAAGTTTTTATTGAGGAGTAGAAAATGAAATTAGTGCTTATACGGCATGGCGAAAGCGAATGGAACAAGTTGAACCTG
>CAUVKE010000041.1:0-7642 GCA_963552415.1 uncultured Treponema sp. | reverse complement strand
GGCTATTGAAGTTTCTACCGGCGTTTTATCGAATGAGGGCGGCTATTCGGCACATGCCTCTGTTGTTTCACGTCAATATGGAAAAATCTCGTTGGTACGTCCCGACATGAAAATTATGGCAAATAAAGCTATCATCAACGGCGTTACCATTAAAGAAGGGGATTATATTACGCTTCAAGTACCCTATTATGGCGAATCGACGGTATACTTCGGGGCAGCGGAACTGATTGAACCCGATCCCAAGACCTCCGGGTTGCTCGATTTTATCGATCTTACCCGTTCGTTTATCCAAGATTTCCATGTACGTGCCAATGCCGACAGTCCCCGCGATGCTGCGTTAGCGGTCAGCTTCGGCGCCGAAGGTATCGGACTGTGCCGCACCGAACACATGTTCTTTGAGACAAAACGTATCAACACCTTTAGAGAGATGATTCTTGCAGAAACAACGGAAGAGCGCATCAAAGTGTTGAACAAGCTCCAAAAAGTTCAAACGGAAGACTTTTACGGTATCTTTAAGACTATGGCTGGGCGCGAAGTTACTATCCGCCTTTTGGATGCTCCGTTACACGAATTTTTACCGCATAATGATGCAGAACTGGATGGATTTATCGAGTATCTCAAAACAGAGAAGAAGAAAACCGTCAACAAAAAAGCTTTATCCGAAGCAATAGAGCTCCGTGCGGAAGTAAACCCCATGCTGGGACACCGAGGCTGCCGTATTGCAATCTCGTATCCTGAAATTTATGCAATGCAAGTCCGCGCTATTTTTGAAGCGGCTTATAAACTGCAAAAAGAAGGCGTTGAAACACATGTCGAAATTATGGTTCCGATTGTGATGAATTTCCGTGAACTTAAACAGATTGCGTATGGAAAGAAGATCGAAGGGCAGGCTTACCTCGGTATCCGCTCGATTGAACAGGAAATACGCGCACAGTTTAAGGCACAACCGATAGACTTCAAAATTGGTACGATGATTGAATTACCGGTTGCAGCGTTATCAGCGGGAGAAATTGCCCGGTATGCCGAATTCTTCTCATTCGGAACCAATGACCTTACCCAAACGACGCTCGGACTTTCCCGCGACGACTTTAACAGCTTTATGCCGGATTATACGTTGTACGATTTAATCGATGGTAATCCTTTTGCGATTTTGGATCCGGGTGTTCGGGAGCTTATCAGTATTGCGATTGAACGCGGCAAACTTACCCGTCCCGACATTAAACTCGGTCTTTGCGGAGAGCAAGGCGCACGTCCTGAAAACATCCCCTTCTGTATGAAGGCAGGTTTGAATTATGTCTCCTGTTCATCTTATTCGGTGCCTATCGCGCTTCTTTCGATTGCACAGGCAGAATTGGAAAAAGCGGAAAGCGAAGGACACAAGCTCGCACGTAAGAAGGCTTCAAAGTAAAAACAGTATAACAAGGCAACCGCAGCAATTTTTGCGGTTGCCTTTTCGTAACTTGCACTATGAGTGAATCACATCAAAAAGAATTGGCGGTATGCGGTTTTGAAGCGGTAAAAGCGCTCGCCGCCGAACATCCCGAAAAAATTTCACGACTTTTTTTTGCCGGAAGCAGAGCAAAAATGTTCGGCAGCCTTTGTAGATACCTTGCTCAGCGAAAACGGCTCTACCGGCTCGTGCAGTCGGATGCGGAATTGGAAAAGCTGTGCGGCTCCGTTCATCACCAAGGGGTTGTCGCGATGATTGAAGAACCCCGCATTACTGCCGTAACGCCGGAACAGATTAAACGCTGGGAAACAGAAAAAGCCGAAGTATTACTATGCGACCGTGTCGGAAATGCAAATAACCTCGGCGCAATCATCCGCAGCGCAGCCTTTTTCGGCATAGCGCATATCGTAATAAGCGGAGAGGATGCACAGGCTCAGTTGACGCCGAGCGCCTACCGGATTGCCCAAGGAGGTATGGAGTTTATCAGCCTGTATACGACTCCTTCCGCCGAACATTTTTTAAAGATGTGCAGCGGATATTTGGTACGGATAGGGGCGGATCATCGGGCATACCGCAGCTTAAAAGATATTCCGTCAGTGGTACAGCCGGACGAGGCAGTCGTTGTCGTACTCGGAAACGAGGAACACGGTATTTCCGCCGAAGCAAAAAAGCTCTGCGATGTGCTGGTTAAAATCAATGGCAGCGGAGCGATCGAAAGCCTGAACGTGGCGCAGGCTGGTACGCTCTTCTGCTCCGCGCTTGCCGAACTCCGGCGAAATCAGTGACTAAGGAAGTGCTGATAAAAGCGGGGAGCACATTTAATCAACAAAGACCGTACAAGAGGTTACTGTTTTTTCTCCAATGATTTTAAAGCATTGAGCGCTGCTTTGGAATCCTGTTGTGCAACGGCAATCAGTTCAATGATGTGTGGGTATTTTGCTAAAAAATCTCCCCATTTTGTCAGCCGGTCTATCTGGAATTGCTCGGAGGCAGAGTATTGCGCTTCTTTTGCTGCGGTTTCCGCCAACAGTATTTCGCGCTGTTGTTCATACGTGTTATAAGCCTGTTCTGCAATCTTATAGGTATGGATATCGGGGATAGTAAGTTTTGTTAACGTAACGGCTTCGACGGAGAAGTCTTGACCGGTTGCCTTAGTAAGTTCGTCCTTGATCTTTTCCGAAAGCGCATGGTAATCCGTTTTTACTTGCTGATATTCATAAGGATTATCAATCAGTTCCGAAACATACCGGTACATAATTGTCTGCAACACCGCGCGTATATGCGAATCGATATACGCTTCAAACGCTTCCTGTGTCTGTACAGTGTTTTTTTCTACAATCGATACCAGCTTTTCGGGTTTCAGCGTAACGAGGGCATCCATACCAAAGCCCCAAGAAAAATTCTCTTTTGTATTCAATACTTTGCTGTATAAATCTGCCGACGGAAGTAAGCCGTCTGCCGTATAATTGACTTGCCGAGGCGTCAGGTCGAATACCAGTATCTGTGCATTCGTGGGAACAATCCGCTCCCATCGCCAGGTAAAGTTTCCGGGCATAATTGCTTGGGGATAATATCCTCCCGACTTTGACAGCATAACACCGTATTTCCCTGCAGGAACTGAAAATTGAGTCCATCCGAAAAAAAACACTGCTGCCGCACACGCAAGTACAATCAGCGTAACGATAATCAATTTACGAAATGCTTTCATAATTTCATCCTCTACAGTCAGCTAGACTTTAAACTTGCCGACTTCATCCGTTAAATTTTCGATGCTTCGTTTATTTTGCTGCGTTATGTTATTAACTTCTTGAACGGCATTATTGATCTGCGCCGCCCCTATAGCCATTTCATTCATGCCATCGGTAATGATGCGGGTAAGCTCATCCAGCTTTTTCATCTCTTCTGCGACGCTTTCCCCGCCTTTTAACATCTCTTCGGAGCCTGCCTGTACTTCTATCGTTACCATATTGATGTTCTTAATAGCCGTTAATACTTCCTTGCTGCCGTTTTCTTGTTCGCGCATTGCATGGGTCAGGCTATTGCTCATATCCTTCACTTGCTCCGCTAAGTTAAATATCGTATTGAATTTTTCTTCTACGGTTTGGGAAGATGCGGAAAGCGTTTCGATTTCTCCGCTGAGTGTTTTAAGTGTTGCCGTTATGGTCTTTCCTTGCATGGCGGAATCTTCCGCTAACTTACGGATTTCGTCTGCGACAACAGCGAAACCTTTTCCTGCCTCGCCTGCATGGGCTGCTTCGATGGCAGCATTCATTGCAAGCAAGTTTGTTTGAGAGGCAATATGCTGAATAACGTTTGACGCTTCCATCAGTGAACCGGATTCTTCGGCTATTTTTTGCGTTACGGTATTTGAGGTTACGAGCGTTGCCTTACCGTCGTCTGTTGCGGTTGCAAGGCTTTTTACCACTCCGTTTGTTTTTTCGAGTATACCGGTAATAGAGGCTATATTCGCGACCATCTGTTCAATCGAAGATGAGGACTGTGCGACACTTGCCGCTTGCGTTTGGATACTGGCGTTAAGCTGCTTAATAGTGCGGACAATTTCTTCGACGGTTGCAGCTGTTTCGGTAACGCTTGCGGCTTGGGTTAAGGTCTGTCGTTTTACGCCTTCGATATTTGTACTAATTTTATTCACTGCATCGGCCGTTTGCACCATATCATCTGCAAGTTTATTACCGATGGCTTCCATTTCGATGCTGCTTATTCCGATGGATTGTATCGTATGAGCGATCTTCTCAATCGTTTGATTAAAGTATTCGGACATATCGGTAATTTCATCATTTCCCGTAACCGGTAATCTGACCGTTAAATTACCTTCACCCTGCGAAATATCTTTTAATGCGTATACCGTTGCCTGAATAGGTTTTACCAGTTTGAGGGCAACAAAATAGACGATGATAACCGAAACAATCAGAATGCAGATGCCGATAGTCATCATCGTGATACTCATCGAATTGACAGTACCCATAAATTCATGATAGGGAGCATTAATAACGATTATCCACCCGGTTATATTGCTTTTTGCATATGAGGCTATCTTTGAAATGCCTTTATACTCATAATATCCAATAGCAGGAGTTTGCGCTTTTAATGCAATTTGTTCGAATGCTCCGAGACTTGTCAAAGTCGAATCGGTTTTTCCTAATTCGGCAGCATTAAAAAGTTTTTCAACCAGAGACTTATCTCTATCTGCGATGGTAGTTCCCGTTAAACCCATAATGTAACAGAAGCCGCTTTTACCGACGACAATATCTTCGATATTTTGTGAAAGCAGTAATCCGCTGACATCGGCTGAAAGAACACTGTGTACATGATGGTTTTTATCGAATATTGGGACTGCAAGCGTTATGACGAGCGTCCCTTTTGCCCGCTCTTTATATGGTTCCGAAATAAAAGGGGTACCTGAAAAGGCTGTCTGAAACCATACTCGGTCGGTTACTTGAACGGTTCCACCAACATAATAGAATGTGCCGCTCGGATCCGTTATATCCAGTTCAATGATTTTACTGTTTGCCTCAGCTTCTTTTTGTAGAATCGCTACTCGTTCCTGATACGAATATGCAGGATCGATTAAAAAAGGCATACGCGCAATGCCGCTCAGAAATTGATAGAGTGCTGTGATTCTTCCATCGATGATATTCGCAACATCTACAGCCTTGCCCGTTAGATGCGTTTCGACTTTTTCAGTTACCGCTTTGCGCGCAATGTGAATGGCAAGCATGGCCTCAATAGCGCCGGCAATCACTACCAAAAGACCGAAAATAAGAATGAGTTTATAGCGGATTAGAAACCGTTTCGATGTTGCTCCTTTCATAATGTTAAGGCTCCTTTCAATTATCAAACCAACCACATCAAATATATTCTAGTCCTTTTATCTATAACTGTCTATGCGGTTTTCTAAAGATGAACTGTCCTCTACCCTTCTCGCCTAGAAATTCATTGTTCTTTACGATCAATTCCCCGCGGCTGAATACGGAATCGATTGCGCATTGTACCTTCATTCCTTCATACGTGCAGTAATCGCAGGCGCTTTTCAGGTTCTTCTTTGTCAGCACTTCTTCGGCATTCGGATTGATAATCGTAATGTCGGCATCGGCGCCGGGCAAAAGGCATCCTTTCTGAGGATACATACCGAAGATGCGGGCAGGGTTTGCCGCCATCACCTGTACGAAGCGCTCCAACGAAATCCGCTTTTTTTGTACACCTTCGGAGAAAATAATCCGCACCCGCTCTTCAATCCCGGGAGCGCCGCCCGGCCCCTTGGTAAAATCGCCCTTAGTATCCATCTTCTCTTTTAACAGGAAGGGACAATGGTCGGTTGCAACGACTTGGATATCACCGTTTGCAAGACCGATCCAGAGCGCTTCTATATCCTGCTTTCTGCGCAGGGGCGGCGCCATGATATATTTCAGCCCTTCGATATTTTCAGGATCATCGGGACTGCCGTTCTCATTTCCGTATTTTTCTTCCGAAAGCGTCAGATACTGCGTACAGGTTTCTACAAACAGCCGATTAACGTGCTGCCGTCCCTCTACAACGCTGATAAGCGCCTCTCCCGTAGAAAGGTGTACAATGTACAGCGGCGCATCCTTTACCATTTCCGAAAAATGAATAAGGCGGGAAACAGCCTCGGCTTCCGTTTCGTTAGGCCGACTGCGCGCATGGTAAATAGGCAGCATTTTATTTTCTTTTACAAATTTTGACCGGAGATAATTGATAAGCGAATCGTTTTCCGAATGCACGGTTAAAATGCCGCCCGCTTCTTTCACGGTTTTCAGCAAGCGGTAAAAGCCCGTGTCGTCGATTTTAAATCCGTAAGTCGTATAAGCCTTAAAGCTCGTAATCCCTTCATTTTTAATGATGCCGGATAATTCCTGCAAAATTGCATCATCCACATGCTGAATAACACCGTGAAAGCTGTAGTCGATAACCGCCTTTTTTGCAAGCTCATGGTATCGGTCGATGGAATAATGCAGATTGCATCCGGCGGGGCCGAATGCGATATGATCGATAACGGCGGTCGTACCGCCGCAAGCTGCGGCAACGGTACCGGTGTAAAAGTCATCGACGGCGCGGTATTGCGGAGACTGCTGCAATTCAAGATGCGTATGCGCATCAATCAGCCCCGGCATAACATAGCAGCCTGGAACTTCATACACGGCATCAAAATCGACGGGATTAAAATGCCCGATTCCGGTTATCGTACCGCCGGTTATTTCAATGTCTGCCTTAAACGTATCATTTTCAGTTACGAGCGTACCGCCCGTTATCAATGTCTTTTTCATACCTCATCCTCTTCTTTAATCGTCGTCCACCATAATGCGCAAAATAACCTTATCGGTTTCCCGCATACCGTCGGCAGCAACGGCGCCTACACCGGCGATGGTTTTTTCTATGTCGCCTTTTACGATACCTTCACCGGGTTCAAACACTCGGTTCTGCATTGCAAGATAATGCGCATTCAGCGCCACATCAACCGATGTGGCAATCTTCGAAGCGAACGAAGGTTTAGCGCCGTCGCAGACAATTCCCGACACAACTGCAAGGGTATTGGTAATCGTCTCGCATACCTGTTCATAGCTCCCGCCTGAAAGATACGTAACGGCAGCCCCGCTTCCGCATCCTGCACTGACAGCTCCGCAATAGGCGGAAAGCCGCCCAATCCGCGTCTTTTGGTGAATTGCAATCAAGTTGCTGACCAACAGCCCGCGTAAGAGCTTATCATGCGGGAGCTTTTTTTCTTCCGCAAACACGATAACCGGCAGCGAAGCTGTCAATCCCTGATTACCGCTGCCTGAATTGGTAACAACCGGCAAGGTACAGCCGCTCATACGAGCATCGGACCCCGCGGCAGCGACGGCTTGTGCACGGATTTTTACGGTAACAGCCTGCTCCGCTTCAGCAGCTTTCAGGAGATTCGCGCCCGCGTTAATTCCGTAGCGGTGCTCCAATCCTTCCTGCGCGATGCGGGTATTATACTCAATCTGCCGCTCCAATACCGGACGGACGCGGTCAAGGTCTATCGTATCGGCAAACTCAAGGATCTTTTTTACCGATAAGCCCGACCGGTCTGTCAGCGCGGCATTTGCACTGGCAGGATCAAACGGAACGGATAGTATGTCTTTTCCGTTTTTTGTTTTACGCACGATATTCGTATGCTGATGGATAATTTCA
>CAUVKE010000040.1:0-7771 GCA_963552415.1 uncultured Treponema sp. | reverse complement strand
ACATCGCATCTAAATCTAAGGAAACTGTCCAAAAACTGAAGTTTTTGGACAGCCCTGTTGGTTCAAATGGCCTCACAACCACAAGGAATACAAACACATCATTTAACGGATGGAGGCGAGGGCTTCCTGCAGCCGCTGTGCGCTTGATTCAAGCGCTGACTGTTCATCTTTGGGAAGGTCGCCTTCGATGATCCTTTCGACGCCGTTTCTGCCGACAATACAGGGGACGCTCAAACAAGCGTCGTGCAGGCCGAATTCACCGTTTAAAGCCATCGAAACGGAAAGGATGCTGTGCTCATTCCGTAGGATTGCGCCGGCTATTCTGGTAAGAGCCAAACCGACGGCAAAATAGGTTGAACCTTTATAGTCGATGATATGATAGGCCGAATGGCGCACTTCATCCAAAATTTTTTCTTTATCAAAATGAATACTTGACCTGCACGTATCGTTTCCGCAGTATTCATCGATGCGTCGTCCGGCTATGGTGGTCATCGACCATGCGGCGAATTCGCTGTCACCGTGTTCGCCGAGTATGTAGCCGTGTATATTACGAGCGTCGACGCCGCATTCTTTGCTGAGTACATAACGGAAGCGGGCAGTATCCAAGACAGTTCCAGACCCGATAACCCGTCCACGTTCCCAGCCGCTTGCTTCGAGTGCTACCTTTGTAAGAATGTCGACGGGGTTACTGACGAGCAGCATAACGCCTTTACAACCGCTTGCGGCAATTTCCTTAGCAATGGTTTCGATGATAGTCGCATTGCGCTTCAAGAGATCTATTCTTGTTTCTCCCGGCTGCTGTTTTGCACCGGCAGTTATCACAATGATATCGCTATCGGCGTAATCGGTTTGACTGCCGGTATGAATATCAACTTGTGGTAAAAACGGTAGGCCATGTACAAGATCCATTGCCTGCCCTTCCGCAAAATTTTTATTCATATCGGTTATCGCAATTTCATCGGCAAATCCGCTTTGAGCCAATGCATAGGCAAATGTAGCCCCGACGGAACCGGCGCCAACGACTGTAACCTTCCGTTTCTTTTGATCCATAAAGACTCTCCCTATAAAATAATTTCGATATTATTCAAGGCACGCTAAAATATGAGCAGTGCCGTATATTGATACTATACACTTTTAGACGGATAAGTTATAGGGAACTTGTGGATATTGATCGAGGTGAGCGTATTCGGCTTCCGCTTTTTCGGCAATGCGCGGGACTTGTTTAAGCATATCTTGCGAAACGGCTGTATAGTTGCGAATCAGGTCGGAGGAGGGACTTGCAAAGCGCTGTTGTTCCAGCATAGCATAAAAGATACAAAATAGATCGGCAATGTTCCGTTTGGGTGCAAATAGTTCCGTAAGGGTTTCCGTCAACTCCGTGTATGTCGCGCTTAAAAAATATGCTTCATCCTTTGTTGAGGCTGCAAGGGTATTGTCCAGATACAAAGCCCATATATAGTTGCGGAGGCAACGGTCGATGCCTGCATACCAGCTTTCTATGGCGTTTTTCGTATTTTTTAAAACTTCGTCGGCGAGTGAGTTCGTATCCGCAGAAATCGTATTTGTATCGAAAGCTGCACCATGCGCCGATAAGTGTTTTTGAATTTTCCGTGCTGCTTTATAGAGCTGTTTTAGCTGTTTACGCAGTGCGGCAAGCCGTTGCTTTGCCGTGCCAAGTGTTTTTTTTCGCAGCTTTTTAAACAGCCGCCATATTCCGGTACCTAACACCGCAAACAACCCGACGCTTACAATAACCGCGCCGTATAACAAAAAATCGGTTCCAGGGGGCAGCAGCGGTGACTTTGGCGGCTGAAGGCTTACCCGTTCGCCGGTTTCCAGAAGAGATGAAACATGAATAGACGGGAGTTTGTGTTTTAATTTTAAGACTGATAATACGGGAAAATCGATTTCACCTGTTTCCCATGGGATAAAGGTAAGCGCGAGGTAATGTCCGCTGTCTCGTTTTACGATTTGTATTTCTTGTATCGTCATTGCATCATTTTGGACAATGTTTTTGAGCGGGAGAGGAATACCGGAGGAAAAACCGCGAGCGGTTAAAGATTCATATTCTGTTTCGGATAACAAAAAAAAGAATTGAGCGGTATCGCCGACAAAGATACGCTGAGGGATGAGCACACCGTTCATAATGCCGTATCCACCTGAGGCCTATATCGGCTAAAGGGCTGAATGCCGTATTTGCCGGTCAAAAAGAATTTATTTAAGAGTTTTACTGTATTTCCATCATACGACAGTACGAGCGGGTAGGCGCCGCAGCGTATACAGGTATTTTCCCATTGCTGTGCATCTTCGGTTGCACGGCGTGCTCTGTTTTGCCGAAATTCTCGTGAGCTGGTAGGTAATAACCGCTCATTGCTCGTTTCCGGATCGGTAAAACGTAATACGCCCGCAGCAGGGAGTGAGTCATCGAAAGGCGCTTTAATACGGATTGCAGCTACATCGTGTCTCCGCGTGAGAATTCCTAAAGGCTTTTCAAAATTTTCAACTTTAAAATCGGATAGAATGATAATGAGCGTTCGTTGCCGCAGCAGTTTTGCAGCTGTTTCAAGCGCGGAGACTAAGGCAGTGCCTTTGGTTTTGCTGCCCGAAGCAACAATCCGTTCCAGGGCGCTCAGTATATGTAAACTCGGCTCTCTACCGCGTCGGAGCTGAAACACTCGTGCAACCTTTCCGTCAAAAGCGAGGAGTCCCGTATAGCTATGCAAATGTTCTGCTGCAAAGGTGATCAGCGCTGCCGCTTCCAGCGCTTTTTCTTGCGGCGCGTTAAGGGTACAACCTGCTGCCATCGAAGCGGAAACATCGACAATTAAAAAAAGCTGCAGGTCGCGTTCTTCACGGTACAGTTTTACAAAGGTCTTGCCGCTGCGCGCCATCAAATTCCAATCGATACTGCGGATATCATCTCCCGATTCATATTCGCGTAAAGAATCAAATTCGATACCTCTTCCGCGAAAATGACTGCGGAAGCTGCCTATCTGTAAACCCTGCGCGATGGAGAGTGCTTCCAGTTGTAATTGTTTTGATCGTTCGGCTAGATATCCGGTTTTCATCAGCCTCGTACTCGGAACCGACCACTCGCTAGCCTTATGGGAGCTTTGCAGATGGCCGGTTCTTGTAAATTAAGTTAATTTAAAGGGCTTGCCGTTTACATAACCTCAAGGAAGGGAACGATTACAAGCCCTGTTGCGTTTTTCAGTACGATGTATACTGCTTTTGCAAGCGCGAGCCGAGTTGCGGCAACATCGGGGTCTTCTGCACCGAGAATGGGGCAGTCATGGTAGAAGCGGCTGAAAAGTTTGCAAAGGTCATAAAGATAGCTGGTTATGAACATCGGTGCATACTGAGCCGCGGCTTTATCGACTTGAGCGGGAAATTCTTCCAGCTTCTTCAGTAATTCCCATTCTATATCGGAGGTGAGCAGTTCCGGCTTGCAAACGCCTGTCTTTGCTTTTTTACCTTCTTCCGTATCGGCCTTGCGTAAAATAGAAGAAATACGCGCACCCATGTATTGGATATAGGGGCCGGTGTTGCCGTTGAACGAAAGAGATTCGGAAGCATTGAACAGCATATCTTTTATCGTGTCTACTTGGAGCAAGAAGTAGTGCAATGCGCCGAGCGCGACTTTTTCCGCGACTTCTTCGGGATTTCCTACTGCGTCTTCACGGCCTTTTGAGGCGATCTCCTTTAATGCGCTGTTCTTGAGTTCGGTGATAAGATCGTCCGCATCAACAACGGTGCCTTCGCGGCTCTTCATTTTACCTTCCGGCAAGTTCACCATACCATAAGCGAGGTGATATAAACCGGTGTACCAGTCATAGCCGAGCTGCTTCATTATATAGAAGAGTACTTTAAAATGATAAATTTGCTCGTTCCCTACGACATAGATGAGCGTGTCAAAGGGCCATTCACCGTGGCGAGTGATTGCAAGTCCGATATCCTGTGTGATGTATACCGACGTTCCGTCCCCGCGCAGCAGTAATTTCTTTTCAAATCCGATCGATTTAAGGTCTATCCAAATAGAGCCGTCCTCATCTTTATAGAAGATACCTTTTTTTAAGCCGTCCATAATTTCGTCGCGACCCTTGCGGAATACATCGCTTTCAAAGAAAAGCTTATCGAATGAAACGCCTGTGCGGTTATATGTTTGTTGAATACCTTGCAACGCCCAGCCGTTCATCGTCTTCCACAGCTGCATCGTATCAGGATCGCCTGCTTCCCATTTCCGCAGCATTTCCTGCGCTTCGTCTTCAGCTTCAGGATGATCTTTGCTGTATTTGTGAAACTGGACATACATATCGCCGACGAACTTATCGGGTTTTATGCCTTCTTTTACGGGATCGATACCGTTTCCGAAAAGCTTGTACGCAAGCATCGATTTACAAATGTGTACGCCGCGGTCGTTGATGATGTTGGTTTTGTATACATCCGCCCCGCTGAACTGGAGAATACGGGAAAGACTTTCGCCGATAGCGTCATTGCGTAGGTGCCCAAGGTGCAGCGGTTTATTGGTATTGGGGCTTGAAAATTCAACCATGATTTTCTTACCGGCAAGAGTCGTCGTTTTTCCGTAGTTTTCATTCCCGTTAATAATGGTGTTGAGAATTTGAGCAGCCGTTTCACCCTTGGGTAAAAAGACGTTAATATACGGCCCCACCGCTTTAACCTCTCCTTTTCCTTTGAGGGCAGCATCAGCTTGCAGCTTGGGCAACAGTTCCGTAGCAATTTTTGCTGGAGCGGAACGCAGCGTTTTTGCAAAACTGAAAAGCGGAAAACCTAAATCACCCAGATTCGGATCGGGCGGTGTTTCCATTGCGACCCGTTCTGTGGTAACAGTCTCGGCTCCTTCAGGCAGCATCGATGAGAGTGCGCGTGCAATACTTTCTTTCCATAATAACCGTATATCGTTCATAACAACCTCGCTAATGGGCATCTCTAAAAGCTTTCGTTTTTAGAGATGCCTTTGTGTTTCTGATTTAGGAAAAACCTCAGGGAGTATCGACTGTAAGAGGCTTTTATTAGTATAGAAAATTCCGTTGCTTAGTGCAAGAGACAATTTATGAATTACTTTGTCCTTGTATGCGCACCTCTTGTATGATGAGGGCTGCTTCTGAATATTTTATGAGTTTTTTCAAATGCTCTAAAATCCCTCGCCGCGCACCAATGCGACAACGCACAAAAACAGTGCGAAGAGCGTGTACACGTATTTGCCGAGGTAGTACCAGCCGTTGCCGAAACGTTTCTTTGCTCCGGTGTTGATTTCGTCCAACAGCTCATCTTTTTTCATTATCCAGAACCACGAAACGGCGCCGAGCACTGCACCGATTGGGATAATATATGTGGAAACCAAATCCATCCATGCGCCCCAGCCGCCGAGAATTGCCCCCTTTGTTTCTGCGATGGGTTCCATAAACACACCGACGCCGAAGGTGATGACGCCGAGTGCGGTAATCACCGCAGTTCGCTTTAAGCCTTTAAACGTATGCATCAGCGATTCGGCGGCAACTTCAAGCATATTCTGCAAGGACGAAATTCCTCCGAACACGACGACAAGGTAGAGGATGATACCGAATATTCTGCCGCCGGGCATTTTTTGAAGGATGGAAGGAAGGACAACGAACAGCAAACCGGGGCCGCCTGCGGGATCCATCCGATAAGCAAAACACGCGGGGATCATCACAAGGGCGGCAACAACCGCAGCGATGGTGTCGAACAGTGCGGTATTTTTTGCTCCCGCTACACAGTCATGATCTTTACTTAAATAAGCGCCGTAGACAATCATCCCCGATCCGGTAATGGATAGCGAGAAAAAGGCCTGCCCCATCGCGGTTATCCACACGGACGGATTTTTTAAATGACTCCAATCGGGGATAAATAAAAATTTATATCCTTCAAAAGCGCCGGGCAAAAATGCCATACGAACCGCCAATGCCGCAAACAATATGAAAAAGAGCGGCATCATTATTTTATTTGTTTTTTCTATCGTATGTGCGCCGAGTACAATGGTCAGCAGCGTTACAATAATAATAATCGCATGATAGGGTACAACGCTGAATTGCTGAAAGGCAAAGGATTCAAACCATTGACCGGGTTCTACCGTCATAATGCTGCCCAGTACGGACTGCGTAAAAGCCTTGAGTACATACGCAATAATAACGGCATACCCGATAGCGATTGTAATTGAACCTGCCAAGGGCAGCCATCCGATTATTTTACCGATGCCCTCCAGGTCTTTGCAGCCGTGCTTCCACGCATAGGCATAGGAACCGAGCGTCCCGGTACCGCTGCGGCGGCCAATTGCGTATTCCGCGGAAAGTCCGACATACCCGAAAAGGATGACAAATAAGATATAGATGAGCAAAAAGGCGCCGCCGCCGTTGCTTCCGAGCTTGTAGGGGAAGCCCCACACATTCGCCATACCAACAGCCGATCCGACGCAGGCAAGAATAAACCCTACGTTGCTGACAAACCTATTATGTTTTTTTTCCATCTTTTACTTTTACCCCCGAGGCTTCGGTTCCTGCGGCCGGTTTTGCAGGCGTTGATGACGGCTTTTTAGAATCAGCTGACGGCTTCGTCTGTGAGTCTTCATTTTTTACCGTACCTGTCTCGGCTGGTTTCGCAGCACCTTGTTCGCTCTTAGAATCGGACGCACCTTTTTCCATTCGGCCTTCGGTACTGTCTGCCGTATCAGTCTTGTTCTGCACTTTACCGTCTTTATTCGGCTCTCCCTTACGTTGAGCTTCTTTTTTCGGTTCTTCCTGCGCTTTCTTGATTTTTTCTTCAAGTTCGGCGATGGCCTTGTTTTCGGTACTTTCGGTAAAACGGGTTTTCAGCTCAGCGATAAAAGAAAGCGCTTCGTCATAGCGTTTGGAAAGAACCAATATGCGGGCATAATTGAGCGCCGCTTCGGGATTTTCCGAATCCGCATCATACAGCTTTTTATACATTTCACAGGCGCGCGCTTCATCGCCGGTTGCCGCAAGGCTGTAGGAATACGCTTTTGCAATCAGTACATTTCCGGGCGCTGCTTTATATTGCCGTTCGAGGATGGTCTTTGCTTTCCCCCAGTCACCCTGTAGCCCGTACACCCGCGCCAAATTAAATTCAGCCGCATTTTTATGCGCAGGATCCTTTGCTGCCTTTAGGTAAAATTCCGCCGCTTTGTCGTACTTGGATACTTCGGTATAGGCTTGTGCAATCTCAAAATAGGCTTTCGCCGTCTCGGAATCGAAATTACCCTTTGCAAACAAACCGGCAGCGGTTATAAAAAAAAGGAGGAAAACCACGTTTCTTTTTTTCATGCATCTCTCCGCATTGCGAACCTCCTCAGTGGAGTTAACAGCTGTAATCTGTTGAACAGCCGCTTCCGCCGTCGCTTGAGCCGCTCTCTCATCGATACGCTTATTTATTTTGAAGCACCACATTTTCAATCGCTCTCAACTGATGCCGGTACAAACCCGCAATAGTCGCACCGTAATCTGCAATAAGCTGAATCATATTTCGCGGATGCTCTGCCTCATCAACCCCGTTGATTCTATCCCCTGCGTCTCCCAGCCCGGGAAGAATATAGGCGGCGGAGTTCAATGCGGGATCCATCCAAAGCGTGTATACTGTACAGTTTTTTAAGGCGCGGGCGGCACACAAAGCTCCCTTGAGTGACGAGATAACATGGAAACAGCTGATCGATTTCGGTTTTACCCCCTGCCGTTCAAGGTATTTGACAACGGTGATCAAACTGCCGCCGGTTGCATTC
>CAUVKE010000039.1:0-7809 GCA_963552415.1 uncultured Treponema sp. | reverse complement strand
CAAAGCCCTCAATCTGCCCATGCCCAAACATCGGCAGCCCCGGCATCGCTACCAGCATGGTACAAACGCCGAAGTATTTATCGTCCCTGCCGAACTGCGCTACGGCAGTTTCTTCATCGGGATTGTTCATAAAATTGACATAACGCTTCAATATTTGCGGGTCAAACTCAAGGGTGTTTTTGATAGTCAACCGGTACTTCGCGTTATCTTCCTTCTTTAACATATTCATAAATGCGGAATTGTAGACGCGGTGCATTCCGAGCGTGCGGACAAAATACCCCTCCATCATCCAAAAGGCTTCGGCTAATAGCAAAGTATCCGGCGCTTCAACTGCACAGCGGTCTACAACCTCACGCCAAAACTCTTCGGGCAGCCGCTTTTTAAACTCTTCCGTAGAAAGCGCAAAGCGGGAACGGCTTGCGATATCCCCGCCGCTGCCCTGCTCAGGATACCACAGCCGCCGGATATGCTTCATTGCCAATACCATCGCCGCATCGAAGCGGATAATCGGAAAATTCCGCGCAACGTGCAAAATCTTTCGAATAACCTCTTCACGAGCTTCCGGATTGAGAAAGTCAATCTGCGCAGTATCGTTCCACGGCAGCCCTGTTCCGTCGTTCCCGTGATAAATATACCGTGTATCACCGGTATAGTGATCGACCCGTTTAAACACCACTGCACAATCCGTTTTTGAATAGTAATGGTTGTCAAGGTAAATCCCAACACGGGAATCGTGAGAAAGATTTTCCCCGTCAAAGTTATAGCCCGGGAAAGGACTTTCGCGGGTTTGTATAAAAAGGTCAGGCCGTTCAATGACCCACTTTGAATCTATACCGGTATGGTTCGGCACCATATCCGCGGCAAGCCGAATACCGCACGCCCCCGCACGTCTGCGCAGATTTTCAAGCGCTTCCCATCCGCCGATATCTCCGGCTATCTCATAATCCGTCAAACTATAGGCGCTGGCCGCCGCTTCCGGATTTCCACATATCTGTTTAATCCGCGCGCTTGCCGGGGAGCGCTCCCACACTCCGATAAGCCACAACGCATTAAAGCCCGCTTCTGCAAGAAAGTTCAGCTCCTCATCGGGAATTTGATCGAGCCGAGTAATAGACCGCTGATACTTTTTACTGAGTTGATCCAGCCACACCAGCGTACTTTTTGCAATCATCACGACATTCGGCATCCATTCGCGATCGGCGCTGAACCGTTCATATTCCTGCGTCAGATCTTCAAAATGATACACATCATGGCCATGTTCCCCGCCGCCCTGCCATGCAGCTTTCTCTTCTTCTGAAAGGATGTCCTGACTTGTTAAAAGCCTGCCGATAAATTCGCTGAGTAAGCCGAACCAATGCTTTTTAATATATTCGAGCTGCCCCTTCAAACTAAACGGCGCATAAGAAACGGGGGCTTTAAGCAGCGAAATCAGATCGAGCTTTTCCGGCCCGAACACCTCGTTTTGAAAGGACCATTCGCAAAGGCTATCCCAGAAGCAGTTGTATGAAGGATGCGCTGCAAGCTGTTCATCGGTAAAAAGCGGATAAAAAGGCTGAAATGCAGGGTTCTCATTTGCCAGCTTACAAAGAATCAATTCTTCAAAAGCACGGTATTTATTTTCGATACCCGATACCGGATCGGTAGTGCGGAACCAATCCTCGACGGTCATAGCCCCACCGTACACTTCGGCAGGAGGAAATTCGGTACAAAATTCGAGTAATAAATCGTCGAGGTCGGGCAGCTTTTCTTTTGCGAGTTCCGCTTGCACAAAGTCATACCCACTGCTAAAAAAATCGGCGCGTACATCCCGCCGGTAGAGACGGCACATATAATGGAATATTTCGTCGATCAGACCCATCGCATTCAGTTGACCTGCTTTTAAATATTGATCGGCACGCACCGGCATACCGAATGCGCCTGATTCGACAACTTCGTTATACTGAAAGGTAAAGGCATAAATATCGTTAATATTCCGTATTATGACATTTCCGGTAGATGAAAAAAGCGTCTTTGAAAACCGGCATTTTTCACGTATATCGCGATGAATATGAAACTCCATAGTTTGAAAAAAACTATCGACATAAACTTTTTGCATAAAATATCCTCGTATGCATCAATTATACGCTGAAAATCCGAAGTTGTGAAGCTAGGCTAGCGTTTTTCACGCTCATAGGGTATACTGATGAACACGGTTTAACTCGACCGCTAAATTGCAAGAAATGCTATTTTGCAGGAGGTTTTATGATGGACAAGCAAAAAATAGAACGGATGCGCACCGGAAAAGGTTTTATCGCAGCCCTCGATCAAAGCGGCGGCAGTACGCCTAAGGCATTGGAGGCCTACGGTATCGGGAAAGATGCCTACTCAAATGAAAAAGAAATGTTTGATATGGTACATGCCATGCGCACGCGGATTATCACCAGTAAAGAATTCGATAAAAACCATATCGTCGGCGCTATTCTTTTTGAACAAACGATGGATCGCGATATCGAAGGTATCCCGACAGCCGATTACCTGTGGGATAAGCGCGGTGTTCTTCCGTTCTTAAAGGTTGACAAAGGGCTTGCGGACTTAGCCGAAGGTGTTCAGATGATGAAGCCGATGCCCGATTTAGAAGCATTGCTGCAGCGCGCCGTACAGAAACATATCTTCGGAACAAAGATGCGATCGGTTATAAAGGAAGCAAATCCCGCCGGTATCAAAAAAGTCATCGACCAGCAGTTTGAAATCGGATTGCAGATCGCAAAGCATGGATTAGTACCGATCATCGAACCGGAAGTAGATATTCACAGTCCTGACAAAGCAAAATGCGAAGATATACTCAAAACGGAAATCCGCGAGCACATTGCAAAATTGCCCAAGGATGTATTGATTATGCTCAAACTCAGCATCCCGACGCAAGCAGATCTGTATAAAGAATTTATCGACCATCCGCAGGTTGTACGTGTTGTTGCGCTTTCCGGCGGCTACGGCAGAGAAGAAGCCAATACCTTATTGGCAAAGAACCACGGCATGATTGCAAGCTTCTCTCGCGCCCTTGCAGAAGATTTGCGCGCACAGCAGTCGCAAGAAGAATTCGACAAAACGCTCGCAGCTGCCATTAAAGGCATCTACGACGCTTCGATTACATAACTCACTTATATCAAAGCAATTCATAATTCATAATTATGAATTAATTTTAAACATCGCATCTAAATCTAAGGAAACTGTCCAAAAACTCAAGTTTTTGGACAGCACCGCTTTGCTCCACTCCTCCGCTATGACTGCGGGGCATTTTATGATACACTCCTCATCATGACACAGCATACACAAGACACGCTCTACCTGCTTGATTCCTACGGTTTAATTTACCGCTCTTACTTCGCTTTTGTCAGCCATCCGTTGACCAATAAGGCGGGCGAAAACGTTTCCGCGCTTTACGGCTTTTTTAGAAGTCTTGCGATGATTTTAAAAACATACCGGCCGCAATATTTTCTTGCCGCCTTCGATTCCCGCACGCCGACCTTTCGGCACGAATGGTACCCCGAATACAAAGCAACCCGCGACAAGACGCCGGAAGATTTGCACGCACAAATCCCGCACATCGAAAAAATATTGAATACACTCGGTATCGCCTGCCTCCGCAAAGACGGTTTTGAGGCTGATGATATTATTGCGACCCTTGCCCGCCGTGCCGAAAAAGAAGGCCGCCGCTGTGTCATCATCTCCGGAGATAAAGACTTAGCGCAGCTTGTAGGAGAGCTTGTTTCGGTGCTTAAACCCGATAAGAGTGAAGCCTTGGCGCATTGCGGTATCGAAGAGGTTAAGGAGCATTGGGGGGTTGCGCCTGCACAGATGCTCGATTATCTTTCGCTCATCGGCGATGCTTCGGACAATGTCCCCGGCGTAAAGGGCATCGGCCCCAAAACGGCTGTAAAACTTTTGCAGGATTACGGTACGCTCGACGCTGTGTATGAACATATCGATTCCATTGCGGGAGCCGTACAAAAGAAGTTGGCTGCCGGAAAAGAAAGCGCCTATTTTTCAAAAAAACTGATAACGCTTGCCGCCGATATTCCCATCGAAGGCTCGATTGAGGATTACCGCTGCGATGCGCTGCACTACACGGAGGCGGCTGCGCTGCTGAAAGAATATGAGCTTCCGCGCCTCGGTGAACTGTACTCAAAGGCTGCCGAAGAAGCAGACCCAGCCGGTGCAACAGCCGCGCCCAATACCGCAGCAACCGGCACGAAAGCGGCGGCGGGCAATGCGGGTGCAAAACCGATAGGCAGCGCTGACGGCGCACCGGAAGCCGGTACCGGTACAACTCCGGCGGAACTCCGTAAAAATACCGGCGAGTACCGCACCGTAACGGACGCGGAAGAACTCGAAGCCGTTATCGCAGAGGCGGAAGCGCAGGGCTTTGTCGCCTTTGACTGCGAAACCACCGGCCTCAACCCGCTGTACGATTCTCTCGTCGGATTTTCGCTCAGCTTAAAAGCCGGTACCGGTATCTACGTACCGCTCAAAGCGCCGGCGCCCGAACTGGGAGAGCAGCCCTTCACCGTGATGTCCCTTGCCGCCGCAAAGAAACTGCTCGCGCGGCTCTGGAACAACGAATCACTCACCCTTGTGCTGCACAACGGCAAATTCGACTATCAGGTGCTGAGGACGGCAAAGATTTTTACCCGCGCCGGCTGCCGCCTTTTCGATACGATGATCGCGGCATGGCTGCTCGAACCGGATACCCTCAGCTTCGGGCTGGAGAACCTTGCCGAAGCGCAGCTCGGCTTGCAGGGCATTAACTATAAAGACGTCGTGCCCAAAGGCCATACCTTTGCGGCGGTGCCCCTCCCTCAAGCGACTGCGTATGCGGCGGAGGATGCCGACTTCACCCTGCAATTATACCACCTCTATAAGCCCGCCTTGGAGCAGGCAAACCTCACCGCGCTTTTTGAAACGCTTGAAATGCCGCTGATGCCGCTCCTTGCGGATATGGAAGCGCAGGGGATCTTCCTTAAAAAAGAAGAACTTGCGGCGTTTTCGGAGGAATTGGCGGATACGCTTGCGCGGGACGAAGCGGAAATTTACAAGCTGGTCGGCCATCCCTTTAACATCGCATCCCCTAAGCAGCTGCAGGAAGTGCTGTTCACCGAACGGAAACTCCCGACCGGTAAAAAAACAAAGACCGGCTACTCTACGGATATTTCCGTGCTGGAAGAGCTTGCCGCCGTCGATGAGCTTCCGGCAAAAATTCTCGATTACCGCGCCTCCGCAAAACTGAAATCGGGCTACGCCGATGCACTGCCCCTGCTTGCCGATACACACGGACGGATACACACCAGTTTTATTCAGACGGGAACCGCGACAGGAAGACTTTCGAGCCGTGATCCGAACTTGCAGAATATTCCGATCAGAGGAGAAGAAGGCCGCAAAATCCGCAAGGCATTCTACGCAGCGGACGGCTGTAAACTGATTTCCGCGGACTATGCACAGATCGAGCTGGTTATCCTCGCTCATTTTTCGCAGGATGAAAATTTAGTAAAGGCATTCCGGGACGGAACCGATGTCCACGCGGCGACGGCTGCGCTCATCTTTAATGTACCGGTTGAAAACGTTGTCCCCGATATGCGCCGCATTGCAAAGGTAATTAACTTCGGAGTGATGTACGGTATGAGCGCATTCAGGCTCGCCAATCAACTGCGCATATCCCGCACCGAGGCGGCGGAGTTTATTACCCGCTATTTTACCACCTATTCGGGAGTGTCCGCCTTTATGGAAACGCTTAAAGAGTCGGCCGCAGAAAAAGGCTTTGTGGAAACACTGATGGGCAGACGGCGGTACATCCGCGCTATCAACAGCAAGAATCAAACACAGCGCGCCGCAGCGGAACGGATTGCCATCAACACGCCCATTCAAGGCTCCGCCGCCGATATCGTCAAAACGGCAATGCTGCGTGTAGACCGCGCACTAAAACAGCAGCAGTTAAAGACGCGCCTCCTGTTACAGGTACACGACGAGCTGATCCTCGAAGCACCCGATGCGGAAGTCGATACCGTCAAAGTGCTGTTAAAACAAGAGATGGAGCACGTCGTCGAACTCGCCGTCCCGCTCCGTGTCAGCATCGAAGCAGGCAGCTGCTGGGGAGATTTCCATTAAGGTTCTTACAGCCGCAGCGCTTACAGCGATTCGCTATTGTTGAGGAAATATTTTTATAAGAAGGCAGTCTTAGTAATGTTTCACTTACTGGTGTTTCTTTTGCAGTGAATGTAAAGGAAAGTTTTTCTTTTCTGATCCTATCATTTTGACAGGATCATATCCTCGGAAGTATTGCCTTCGATATGCAAGAAAACCCTGTTTGGCAGACAAGCGTTCCAATCGCCCGCATTTTTGAGTGCAGCAGCATTTACACAGGTTTTATTGGGACACGGAGAATCGGAAATAAAAGCGGTATTATGCTCTATCCGGATAGTAGTATTGCCGATTGCACCGGATACAACTACCGTGCGCGTTTCTGTAAGCGGATATATCCATTTACCGCTCGGGGTTTCAATCACCAACCGTTGTGCACGCTGCTCTCCGGTATAAAGGAAAAAGCCAGCCCATAAAGAAACGGTAATAACGGAAGACAAAATGAGCTCATCAAGAACACGCAAACGTCGAAAAATAGGAATCATACGCTGTACTCTTTTTTTGTTTTTCGGGTTAAAAGCGCCCGTTGTATCTTACCGTTAATGCCTTCTGCAAAAAAGGCTTGCAGTAAATGTTTGTTATCCATTGTTTTATGATATCCGAACTCAATCTGTTTTTTAGGATCCGAAAAATCACGGGAAGACCGAGCGCTTATCAAATTGATAAACGCAGTAGGGTATTCATTCGGCTGCAGTGCAATATGAGCGGTAGTACAAGCAAGCGTCCTCATCAATACTGCAACCGAAGTATCCAATTCTGAGGCGACAACCGGTTCAAAGGCACCGAAAGTCAGTGCAAGAATATTGTTATACCCCTGCTCACGGGCAATCCAAACAGGAGTATTGTCCATCACACAAGCATCTATCAGCATTTCATTCTGCCGCTGAACCGGAGTAAAAAGTCCGGGATAAGAAGAGCTTGCCCTCATTGCATCCGCTAACAGTCCTGAATGTAAAACAACCTCTTTACCGCTGCACAAATCAAGCGCATTGCAAAATAAGGGAATAGTACAGTCATCAAAAGATTTACAGCCGGAGAGTTCCAAAAAAAATTTATGAGTTTTTTCCCCCGAATCCGCCCCTGTGCCGGAAAGCATACGGGTAATCAACGTACCATAGTGAATAATCTGATTAAGCGTATGTTTAAAAAGCGGAATGTGTACACTGCCTACATAACGGTTAACATCGAAGGATTCTTCAAAAACGGCTTCCATCTCCCGAACCGGTTTTCCGCTCGCGTATAAGCCGCCGATAATGGCTCCCATCGAGCAACCGACAATACAGTCCGGCTTGGGGAGATTCAATTCTTCAAGCGCTTTAAAAAAGCCGATATAAGCGAGCCCTGCGGCTCCACCTCCCGATAACACAAGTGCCCATTTCATAGTAGCTGATAGTATACAAAAAAATAAAATCTACGCCTATAGCACGATAATGTAAGAGGGAAGATGATGTTCCAAAAGTCGGTTGCTTTCGGAATATCTCCTATCCCTATTGTATCTCACCGCGTTCAACGGAGAATTTTCCTTCTTTCTTCTTTGCTTCAACTTTTATATCGCTGATAGGATTCCATTCTACTGCAAATGTAATTGTCGGGCTAAAATCATAATATCTACGATGCCCCATAGTCTTTAGCTGAGGT
>CAUVKE010000038.1:0-7837 GCA_963552415.1 uncultured Treponema sp. | reverse complement strand
AACGAAGCGCCATTGATGCAATAGCGCAACCCCGTTTTATCTTGCGGGCCGTCGTCAAAAACATGACCTAAATGCGCGCCGCCGGTTTTTGAGGTAACTTCAACTCTGTTCATACCGTGGCTGCTGTCGTGCGTAAAATCGACCGCCTGCGAGGTAATCGGTTTGGTAAAGCTCGGCCATCCGCAACCGGCATCATATTTATCGCTCGAAGAAAAAAGCGGTTTTCCCGTAACGATGTCTACATAAATCCCTTTTCTATCAAATTTATCATATTCGCTGGTAAAAGGGCGTTCGGTTGCTTTCTCCTGCGTAACACTGTATTGCAGCGGTGTCAGCCGTTCCTTAATTTGTTTTGCATCAGGTGATTTGAACTTTGTTTCGTTATGCAGGGGCACGGAGGCAAGGCTTAAGTTGATATGGCAGTATCCGTTAGGATTTTTTTCAAGGTAATCTTGATGATAGTCTTCCGCTAAGACGAAGTTCCGCAGCGGTTCCGTTTCTACCGCAATCGGGCGTGCATAGTGTGTTTGCATCCGTTTTAAAAAAGCTTGAATAACCGGTACATCTTTCTTATCGGTGTAGTAAATGCCGGTGCGGTATTGCCTTCCGACGTCATTTCCCTGCTTATTTACGGAAACCGGGTCGATAATGCGGAAATAGTGTTCCAACAGCTCTTCGAGCGAGATGACGCCGGTGTTGTAAGTTATTTTGACGGTTTCGGCATGATCGGTGCCGTGTATTTGCTGATAATTCGTTGTATTAGTGGTGCCGTTTGCATATCCCGTATCCGTTTCGACGACACCAGCAATCCGGCGGAAGTATCCTTCAACACCCCAAAAGCAGCCCCCTGCCAAATAAATCTCTTTTATGTTTCCCGCCGTTATCATTGCTGTTCCTCTATTCTTACTTTCGTTCTGCGGCTTATGCCGTTCTCCCGCCTGTGCTTTTACACAGCTGCAGAGAGCCAAGGCAATGCAGAGCGGCGCCGCTAAATGCATACGTTTATAAATGATCATCTTGCTTTTCAGCTCCTTATTATATCCAAGCGGAAGTATCCGCATGGAAGATCGGTGTGGCCTATCATCAAAAGATAGTCGAAAACCTCTAAAAATTCAAGTTTTTAGAGGTTCCCAAGCCTGTATAAACAGTGCATCATAACAAAAAGTTACAGGTTAATGTGCCCTCGACTTTGGAAGCGCCGATTAAATGTGCTCCTCATAGAAAAAGCCGATAGGCTTTCAGTTTTTGGACAGCCCCTTTACTGTTTCACTTCGATCTGATCTGCATTGATACCGGAGTTGGAATTTATTATCAATGTTTTAATAGCATCCGTCTTAACGGTAAACCGAGCGTCATGTTTGATATCGCTAAACGCCCCATTTCCGATTGCAGTAACCTTGTCGGAATTAATGACGATATTCGTCAAGTTGCTGCAATTTTTAAATACCTCCTGTCCGATATGAGTAACGCTGGTACCGATTGTTACGGAAGCCAATGCAGCACACGGTGAGAATGCCCAATCGTTAATATGTGTTACCCTATTCGGTATAACAATACTGGTTAAACTATCACAATTGGCAAAAGCCTCCCGATCTATTACAGTAACGTTTTCCGGAATAGTGATATGCGCTAATTTTGAACATCCCAAAAAGGTTTCGATGCCTATTTTTGTAAGTCCGGACGGCAATCTAATATCAATTAAATTGATACAACTGGCAAAAGCAGCAGTAGGAAGGATTATTATACCATCCGGCAGCATAACACCGGTAATATTGGCACATTGGCTAAAAGCTCCTACAGGCGCACCCGGAGCGGAAATTGCAGTAATATACGAAGGAATTTTTACTTCGGTGATGGTAGAATCTTTGTTCCAGCGTTTGAGTATTGTTCCGTCAATAGCTGCGGGTAAAAAAGTTTCTTTTAATACTGCATCGAATAATTTTGCTTCTACGGTGAGTGCTTCAAGATTGGGAACATCAGTACCGGATGGGAAAGTATATTGCACAGTTATTTCGGTAGCGCTTTTTTTTGTTTTTGCACCGAGTGTGCCTTTATCGGCGCCGCCTGCGTCTTTTACCGTGATTTTTAAATCATCAATCTTAAAAGCGCTCAGATCAAATCCGCTTCCTTTAACGGTGAGTTCTACAGGCTGCCCATGTAAATATTGAAAATTAAAATGAGGAGCGACTGCATTGCCGGTTCCGGGCAGCCGAAGCCCCGTTAGCGCGGCATTAATGCCGAATGTTACGTTTACCGATTCATCTTTCGTTACGGTAAGCGATGCTTTGTTCTTATCGGAAGCATCTGCGGATGCTCCGCTCCACTTTGTAGTCTTGTAATCTTTCTCCGGTGTTGCGATAAAGGTAATAACACTGCCTTTAACCGCCTTACTGCCGCTTTTAAACTCTTTACCGTTCAGTACCGCTTTTAACGAACCGTGCGCAGAAGTATTAAAAGTTACGGTAAACGATGGGGGGGGGAGGGGGGAAGAAGACTTATGTGCGGTAGGACATCCTGACAGGAGGGGGAATACGGCTATTGCGCACAGAGCCGTCGCCCATAGAAACATTTTTTTTGCATGCATGTAAATTATCATGATAAACCTCTTTATTATAAAAGTATAAAAGTTACGGCAGCGTAAAGTATTGTCTTGATATTGTCAAGACACGGAAATATAACCTAAACTTCAATACTTAAAGTTATCCATGCTTTTTACCGATGCCTTTAATATGAGCTTCTCACAACTTTTTACCTTGATAAAGAATGTGGTTATTTCTCCCGAAGTGATTATCGTTACCATACTGCTTATATTATACTTAAATCTTGTATTCTATATTGTGCGGTATCAAAAACCGAGACTTCCATCTTTACAAAGCAGGCTCCAGAAAAATTTACAGAGACCGCCGGCAGAAGCTAAAAAGGATGCCGCATCTGCCGAGCAGACAAAATAAGAATGGAAAATTTAGACATACCTTAAAATACGAGGTACTCTCTAAAATGTAGAACTATCGCCTTATATATGATGAACGGTAAGATTAGACGGAATATTTTTGAACTTAAAACTCTGCCGCTGGATGGGTGAAGCGCCGTATAGTCCGATAAGAGATCGGTGCAGTTTTGTTCCATAGCCTTTATGCAGATCATAGCGATAGAGCGGATATTGTTTATGATATTCCATCATACAATGATCCCGTTCTGTTTTAGCCAGAATAGAAGCTGCCATCACACACGGATACCGCCCATCAGCCTTAGGCTCTGCAATAAGCTTAAAATTGCCGTCAATATCAGGCAGTTGATTACCGTCAACAATAACCGTTAAATCCCGCTCAATACCAACCGCCATATTCGCATTATCTCGCCTATACCGTACAAATAGAAGCTCAAAAGCTTCCTTCATTGCAACAAGCGTTGCTTGTAAAATATTGATTTTATCTATTTGTTCGGAAGGAACCGATGCAATCTGCCAATACAGCGCACCGTCAAGAATAGCTGCCCGAGCAATTTCCCGGCGTTTAGGCGATAGTTTTTTTGAATCATCCAATAGAGAAACATCAAAAGAAACAGGCAAAATAACTGCGGCAGCGTATACGGGACCTGCCAAGGCTCCCCTCCCCGCTTCATCAATACCGCACAATAACATCGAATGTTCTTCCTATTCTGTTGATTTTCTCCGCGCTCTATTTATCTACGAACAAGCGCTTCCGTAAATCCGGTTAATTCAACTGATTCCGACAATTCGGTTTTAGAAGCATTATCGGCAATAATAGCCGCATCCATCGATTCAAATAAAGGCGAGGTATATGAGCACTGCAATTTTTGTAGTTTTACGGTTGAACCGGTAAGCTCGGCCAGTCGTCCGGTATACCGGGCAGCAAGATTACAAACCGTATCGGTTAGCGTACACTGTGTTTCTACAAAATCGAAACATAACGCCATTAATCCCGATGCCGAAAAAGTGCTTCGTAGAGCTGACACGGTACTTTTTTTTGCACGCACCAATACAGCCTGCGCACTTTGGTTGGAAGTAACAGATGTATCGGTACAGGTCATACGGCTATCCCGCAGTATCACTGCATCCCCTCCCTCCTGTACGGTAATTGAAACGCTGTTCAGCGTAATAGAAGCGTTTGAACCGTATAAAATGGGAACGGTACGAGGTTCGGTAAACCGTTCCGCTCGCTTTACCGAACACCCTTGTATCTCCAACGCAGTACGGTCAACAACAAAACCGGCATTCTCTCCGAATGTAATTACCGGAGTATTTTCACCGATTATCTTAATCGGAACAGTAAGAAATACGGCTTCTTCAACATACACACCGGAACGGAGAAACACGGAAATCGCCGCAGGTTCACCGTTTTCCATCGGAGCTTCTTGCCGGTTTAGCCGGTTATAGATTGTTGCAACAGCCTGTTCGAGAGAAAGAAACGGATTATCGGACGTACCTTTTTGGGTTGATGTTTTTACAGTAGCATCTACATACAAGACTACCCCACTCTCCGCAGCAAAAAGAGAAAGAGAAAAAAACAAATAAGCAAATGAACAAAATAACAGCTTACTATTTCTGAGCATAGGTTTCTTATAAAAATCCTTTAAAAATTTCGCGCAGTTCGGGATACTGCGCATAGTAGTACTTTTCAAGTTCCTCAGGAGTCAAACCGCTTAGTTCATGGCTCATATAGTGAATCCAGCGGCTCTCTTTATCGTCATAGATATCGTGTTTTCTACACCAGTAATCCGGTTGAATAGGTTCGCTGCTCTTCCTATTATGGAAAACCTTATAATCATGTACGGCTATCTTTATATCACGCCGTGGAATACCTTTTTCCAAGAAAGCCGATACAAGATAATTGATTGTAGCACCGCTATCAAAAATATCATCGACCAATAATATTTTATCCCCACTCCGCAGATGTTCGGGCGAATATGTCCATCCGTCAATCATCATCTTTGACTGTTGATTTGCATCGGAATAAGAATGAGCAACGACAGCGGCATACAAAATGGGCCTCACATCTTTATTCACTAACTTAAACCATTCATGAATGGCATTTCCCAAAGATGACCCGCCCCGTAGTGAAACATATATCACATCAGGAATAAAACCGTCTTCCCAAATTTGGCGCGCCAAACGGAATCCGTTATTACGAACCGTATCATAGGGTAAAAATTCTTTGCTCATAATCTCTTCCTTACTTTACAATGCAAATTTTATTTCAAATCCGAATACGTCATCGCTGCCATGTCAAAATGGACGTTCAATTTTGAGAAAAACCAACAACATAACCCGATAAATCATTTCCTTACAGAAAAAGCCGATAGGCTTTCAGTTTTTTGGACTGCCCCGTTCCCAATAATAGTGATAGGAAATAATGCTCTTATTCTCTCAGTATAATGATTTCAAGCTGCTTATTCAATAGAAGCTTCAGATAAGTCATTCAATAGAAAAAGGCATAAAAAAAGCTGCATCCGTTATATTCGGTAGCAGCTTTCTCAATCTCAGTGTATTTACAAGATTATTTAAAATCTTTAGGTCGGCGTTCAATACGATGACATTTTGCACATTCAGCGATATTTTTTATTTTTCCGTTTTCAACCATTGTTTTTAACACAACTTCACCGCCGCACGGACAACTAAACTTTTGCGTAGCGACAGCAGTACGGGAGTTTTTACTTGCACCAGCCATACCCCAAGCCTCCTCATGAAAAATTTCGTCATAGACTATAGAAAATTTATACCGAACTGTCAAGCCCCCCGTATTGCATCTATTGCATCTCATTGCATCTCATTGCATCGCGCTACCCCATAGGCTCTGAAATTAACAGGGCAAAAGGACCACTCACATCTTTAAATGACATCCATAATTGACATTTTAAACGGAATTATCGAAAATACATCTGCGAGGTACTATGATACTACAAAAAAATGCTGGCCAACACCAGTGGAATTTTTCACGATTCGGCGGTGTTACACAGGTTCTTTTGAATGATGCAGATGATATTGCTCACCTGCGTGAACTCGACTTGAAATTATGGACGGTGCTGGCGATGCCGACACACGGGATATTTCTCGATCCTAAGACGATTGCAGTACTTGACAGCGATTCGGACGGTTTTATCCGCCCTCCTGAAATTCTGGCGGCTGCCGATTGGATGGCCTCGCAGCTTTCCGATCTTTCTTTATTGATGGAAGAAGGAGATACGGTACCGCTTGTTTCAATTAAAGATGATACGCTCCGCGCCAGTGCTCGCTGGTTATTGGATCACATCAAAAAGAATGATGCACAAGAGATTTCGATAGCAGATATAGAAACCCAAAAGAAATTTTTTAATGCACATACACCGGATTGCAATGCTGCTGTACCGGTTGACGGTTCCGATGATGATAAATTAAAACAAATCATCAATAGTGCGGTAGCCTCCTCTATTGCAAACGGTACGCTTGAGGACGGGTTGCAGCAGCGTATCCAACAAGATTTAATGAGTGATGCACAAGTCTTTTTAGCATGGCAAATGTCTTTAGAAGAAGAAGGGATATTACCCCTCGATTTAGAGCATACGCAAAAAGCGGCAGCAGCGCTTGCCGTTATAAAAGAAAAGGTGGAGGATTATTTTCTCCGCTGTAAATTAACCGAATATGCTCCCGATAAAGCAACGGCATTATCCGCCGATGAACAGGCGTTCCGGCAACTTGCGGCGGAGACTATCAGTTGCACCAATGAAACGCCCAATACCCTACCGCTTGCCGCCGCCATGTCCGATAAACCGTTACCGCTGTTGAAAGGAGTAAACCCCGCATGGAGAACGCAGCTCCAGTCTTTTGCAGACAATGCCGTCATTCCGCTGCTCGGTCAAAAGGAATGTATTACGCAGGATGAGTTCGCCCTTATCGTACAGAAACTGACACCGTATCAAGAACGCTTAAATAGCGAACCGACATCTTCGGCTGCGTTACTCAATCGTTCATTCTTGCAAGCGCTCGTAAACGGCGAAAAGCAAGGGGAAGTTTCTTCTTTTATTCGGTATGCACTAACCATCGAAAAAGAACGAGGAAACTTATCCAATTTGGAAAAACTGATACTTCTCCGCCGCGATTTTGTTACAGTGCTGAAAAACTATATCAGCTTCAGCGATTTTTATGAGGGCAAAGGCTCGGTTTTTCAAGCCGGTGTGTTATATTTTGATTCGCGCGCTGCAGATTTATGCTTTGAGCTTAACAGCGATACCCGCCATACGACGTTGGATACGCTTTCCGGCGCCTATTTGGTATATTGCGACATAAGCCGAAAGGAAGAAGCAGGCAAAAAGATCGTGGCCTTGTTTACAAACGGCGACAGCGAAAATATTGTAGTCGGCAGAAACGGGATTTTTTACGACCGTGCTGGAAAAGACTGGAACGCCGTGATTACAAAGGTTATTGCCAATCCGATTAGTGTTAGACAGGCTTTCTTTATGCCGTATAAGCAATTAGCCGCGATGATAGAAACGCAAATTGCGGCACGGGCTGCAGCGGGCGAAGCGAAATCGGTTGATTTGCTTTCTCAGACGGCATCTGCTGTTGTAATTGCGGACAAAAAATCCGCGACGGGGGCTGCTCAAAATGCGGCTGCTCCGGTAGCCGCAAAAAAACTCGACTTAGGAACCATTGCCTTAATTGGTACTGCGTTAGGAGGTATTTCAGCCTTAATCGGCAGCATTCTGCAAGCATTATTCGGATTAGGTTTTTGGGTTCCGCTCGGACTTATCGGCATTTTGCTCTGTATTTCCGGCCCATCGATGATTTTAGCCTCGATGAAATTGCGAAAACGTAGTATTGCGCCGATCCTTGAAGCAAACG
>CAUVKE010000037.1:0-7862 GCA_963552415.1 uncultured Treponema sp. | reverse complement strand
CACAGTGCGAAACGTTGAGCACTGTGCCCCGACGCTTGCGTCGGGGTTGTTGATTTATCTCATTTTTTTTAATATCCCATACAAAGGTGTTAAGATAAATAAAGTCCTTATGCTGTTCCACTGGCAGAATTATATAAAGATTATGTATATAAAGCAAGCATACGCATATGTTGACCCCCTCGCATTATTGTTTTTTAATTCAAAAAAATTCTACCCAAAAAGCTAACTTTCTTCCTTTACAAAATGTTCCTTGCATAATCCGTTTTCCTCTGCTATAATCAATATATCACCATACTTTATCATTTATTAAATATTTTTAGGAATCGCTATGTATTACGTAGGAATTGATATCGGCTCAACTGCAAGCAAAGCGGTTGTACTGGACGAAGACAAGCATACCGTTTTGCACAAGCGGGTGGTGCCAAGCGGCTGGAATAGCAAGGAAACCGGCGAGCAGCTATTGCAGTGGATTTATTCCCAAGGCTTTATCCGCGACCAACTGAAAATTATTGCAACCGGCTATGGACGGGTCAGTGTGCCGTATGCGGACAGTACCGTTACGGAAATTACCTGTCACGGGCGCGGTGCAACCTTTTTAGCTGACGGAAATGTAACGGTTATCGACATCGGCGGGCAAGACACAAAGATGATTGTGCTGCATAACGGAAAGGTACTCGATTTTGTGATGAACGACAAATGTTCTGCCGGTACGGGCAAGTTTTTGGAGGTTATGGCAAATCGGCTTGGGCTGTCCCTGCCGGAGATGTTTGACTATGCTGCAAAAGGGAAAGAAGTAAAGATTTCTTCTATGTGTACGGTGTTTGCCGAAAGCGAAGTAATTTCTCTGATGGGAAAGGGTACCCCGCGTGAAGATATCGCCGCCGGAGTTATTCAATCTATCTGTTCAAAAGTAACGCTGTTGGTCAACCGAAAGCAGAAAGCCGACCGCTACTTTTTAACCGGCGGCTTTTGCAGCAGTCCCTATGTCGTACAGGTCTTGAGCAGAATGCTCGGGACAGAAATACAAACCCATGAAGATGCCCGCTATGCCGGTGCAATCGGAGCCGCCCTCTCGGCATAACGGAATATTTTAAAACACGATGGGGACGATGAAAAATAAATAGCCTTCTACGCTATCCCCAATAAGTGAAGGCTGGTGGGATATCTTCTAAAAATCTAATCGAATTTTTAGAGAGCCCAAAAGGAGTATGCAAATGGATAATCATGCTATGTGGCAGGATTTAGGGATGGATGTAAAGACACACGACCTTTTATGCGAGGCGTTACCGCAGGCATTCGGTGATGTGTATTTATCTCAAAAAAATAGGCCTAAGGCGATGGACTATTTCAACATGGTGGTCGCTGACATTCACGGCATTCGCCCCGCCGAACTGATAGCATTCCAGAAAACAGGCGGGAAGGTAGTCGGGAGCTTCTGTATTCACGTACCCGACGAGGTGGTCATTGCCGGAGGCGCCATTGCAACAGGTTTGTGCAGCGGGTCTCAGTTTTGGGTACCCGGAGGTGAGAAGGTCTTGCCGACCGCAACCTGCGCGCTTATCAAGGCCTCACTCGGAGCCCGCTTTGACCGCACCTGTCCTTTCTTTAGAATTTGCGATTTATTTGTCGGGGAAACTACCTGCGACGGCAAGAAAAAAGCGTGGGAAATCCTTGCCGAAGATGCCCCGATGTACATTATGGACATTCCGCAGCTGAAACGTCCAGCAGATTTTACCAAATGGGAAGCGGAAATTCACGGTTATATCAAGCGGATTGAAGAGCTGACCGGCAACAAGATCACCGCAGAAAAACTTCACGATGCAATTGTGCTTGTCAACAATAAGCGGCGAGCATTGCAGCGGCTCAATGCGGTGCGCAAAGCTAAAAACGTTCCCATCAGCGGACGCGATGTGCTGCTCATCCATCAAATTGCCTTTTATGATGATCCTGCACGGTTTACGCAAATGGTCAACAAGCTCTGCGATGAACTTGAAGAGCGGATCAAAAACGATGTTTCCGTCTATGAGCCGAATACAAAGCGTATCCTGCTTACCGGTACGCCGCTTTCAATCCCGAACTGGAAGCTCCATCAAATTATCGAAACAAACGGCGGCGCAGTTGTCTGCGAAGAGATGTGCACCGGCATCCGTTACTGCGAAGCTTTAGTCGAGGAAACAAGCGACACCATCGACGGCATGGTTAAAGATTTAACTAAACGCTATCTCGGACACATCAACTGTGCATGTTTTACCCCGAATAAAGAGCGGATATCGGATATTAAGCGGCTTGCCGCCGACTTTAAGGCGGACGGTGTTATCGATGTTAACCTCAAGTTCTGCAATCTCTACGACACGGAAGGATTTTTTGTGGAGCGGGCAATGAAAGACGCCGGTATGCCTTGTCTCGGCATCGAAACCGACTATACCGACCAAGATGCCGAACAGCTGAAAACCCGCATCGGCGCCTTTGTCGAAATGCTCAGCTGATTCTTAGGTAACTACAGGTGAGGCATTATATCCTATTACCCAATTCTGCGGCGGCAATGCAGTTGTATTCCCTGATGAATGAGCACGGGTTTGCCTGCACACCTGCACCGACCCCGCGCACTGCGGATCACTGCTGCGGCATCTCTATCTTGTATGAAGATGCCGCGCTGCAGGCTACAATTCAAAAACTCGCCGATGAAGCGGGCATTGCTATCGACGCATTTTATGAGGCCACCAACACCGATGATCCCAATCGGATGAAGTTTTGCTGATTGTGCTTAGTCGGTGGAGAGGCGCGATTGTTTTATGAAGACGCTAAGGGAATAAGCCTGTTCGGAAACTTTCGTTTCTGAACAGGTCTAATATTTAAAAACACCTATTTAATTGTATAGGAGGGATATATGAAAACGATAAATAATTTACCCAAAGGCTTTGACAGTCTTGCGGAAGCACAACAGCAAAAATTTTTGGCGTTAAAAAAAGTAAAGGATACGGGAGGCCGTGTAGTCGGTTTGTATTGCTCTTACGTCCCTATCGAATTGATATATGCGGCGGGTGCAGTACCCGTCTCATTATGTGCAACAAGCGAAAAGCCCATTAGCGCTGCGGAAAGAGATTTGCCGAGAAATCTTTGCCCGCTCATCAAAGCTTCTTATGGATATGCAATAACCGATACCTGTCCCTTCTTTTATTTCTCAGACTTTATCATCGGGGAAACAACCTGCGACGGTAAGAAAAAAATGTTCGAGCTGTTAAACGACATCAAACCGACTCACGTCATGCACTTACCTCAAAACAATCTGGATCCCAAAGCTTATCCGTTTTGGGCGGACGAGGTAAGAAAACTTAAAGCAAAAATCGAAGAGATTTACGACATCACCATAAGCGAAGCAGACTTACGCCGTGCTATCAAAGACTGCAATCAGGAACGAAAAAACCTTATCGGTTTTTTTGAACTTTCGGCATTGGATCCTTCTCCTGTTTCAGGATTGGAACAGTTCAATGTAAAGGAAGCGTTCGGCTTTCAATATGATGTTGAAGCAAAGAACTCCGAAATTGTTCAGCGCACGAGAGCATTGAAAGAATACTGGGAAAAAAATCTGAAAGGAACTACCGATATGCGTCCTCGGCTTCTGATTACCGGCTGTCCGTTAGGCGGCGTTAAAGAAAAGATACTTGCTAAGATTGAAGAATTAGGTGCTGTGATCGTTGGCTATGACAGCTGCTCCGGTATCCGCACTCAGATGGAAATGGTAGACGAAAATCCGAATCGCGACCCGATCGAGGCAATAGCAGAAAAATACCTTAAAACCAATTGTTCCGTTATGAGTCCTAATCCCGGGCGGTTTAAAGACCTCGGCTACCTCATCGATCATTATAAAGCCGACGCGGTTATTGAATGTACGCTTGTGGCATGCCATACCTTTAACTTGGAAAGCCACACTGTCGGTAAGTATGTTATGCAAAAAGGTTTGCCATATCTTCATGTTGAATCGGATTATTCGCAGGGAGATGCCGGTCAGTTTGCTACTAGAATAGAAGCTTTCTTGGAATTGGTACGCGAAAGGAAGCTGCAGGTCTTAACACGGTGAAATATTTATAAAAAATAAGATTTTCTACCTTACCAATCGCAGATTTTGCAATGTTATCATCTCATCTGTGCAGTAAGTGATAACACGGGTATCGTGGCTGATCAACAACACGGTTTTGCCTTTCAGGAGCGGCAGCATATCGTCCAAAAGCTTTTTTTGTGTGATCACATCGAGTGCGGAAGTCGGTTCATCCAGAATGAGCACCTGCGGGCTGCCTGCTAATGCTCGCGCAACGGCAAGCCGCTGTAACTCTCCGCCGGAAAAAGCAGCAGGGTATTTATCCAGTACCGATTCCGGCAATCCGGTCGGCTCGAGGTAACGGCTCAATACCGCTATTCTATCATACTTACTCTGATAAATACTGTCGGCTATTTTGATTTTTTAAATGAAGTTCAGATTAGCTCTTCCATTTTCCACGTATTAGGTGTTTCATCGGTAATGCCATCGCCGAAGACTGCCCCTATACCGATGATTTTCTTTCCGCTCATGCGGTACTTATCCGCATAGCCTTTCTCTTTTATCTGATTCAACGCTTCTTCCGCCGTTGCCGCACTCATGAGTTTAAACTCAAAGATATATACGCCGTTTGAGGTTCGCACCACTAAATCTGCTCTGCCTTTTGCGGTATGCGATTCAAGGTCTACATGATAGCCCATCAGTGTAAAGATGATATAAAACGCAATTTGATAATCACGTTCCCGCATTGCATGATGAGCCTTTGCCGCTGTGCTGTATGGAATACCGGCACAGGCCGTGTACATCCGTTTCATAAACGTTGCTATATCACCCTTGCGAAGGTCTAAAATAAAATCTTTTGTATAGAGTCCCGATTCATTTTTATTGAGCGCCATGAAAGCCGGCGTAAGATTATGAAAAAAACCTTGTTTTACCTCTTTGTTTGGAAAACAGAGCGTATACGTATCAAACTCTTCATTATAGCTCTTTATGGTTAAGTAGCCTGCCTGAAAGAATACCGGTGTGGGATTTTCAGCATTCGGGCGGTAGTCCGATAGGCTATCCCTACTCATTTCAGCGTGTTCGGTAATGTCCCGTATATCATAGGTACCGGCTTTGAGTAAGTCAATTAAAAACGTCGGCGTGCCGGTTGCAAACCAGTAAGAGCCGAACTCGCAGGAAGCAAAACAATGTAAAAGGCTCCATGGATTATATACATACATACCTTTGTGGTGAAACAGATATCCGTCATAGTTTTCTTTTAATCGCCTCAGGATTTCTGTTGGGTCTGTATCATAGTTTTCTGCTAATGCCTGTATTTCAGGCATGAATGTGGCTTCCATCTCTGCTTGAGTGATGCCGCACAATTCAGCATACTGTTTGTCAAGTGATATGTCGTAAAGGTTATTGAGGTCGCTAAAGATACTTACTTTACTAAACTTGGTAACGCCGGTTAAAAAGGCAAAGCGGATAGCGGCATCACAGGATTTTAACACACCGTAAAAGCCTTTTAGGATAGTACGGTAGCTGTCATGCAATGCGGGATTACCGGACATGGTTTCAAGCAGCGGTTTGTCGTACTCATCTACGAGGATGGCTACTTGCTTACCGGTTTTTTTGTATGCTCGGTTGATAATGCCGAAAAAACGCTCAGCATTAGTGTGTTCGGAATCTTTAGCATCATATAATTCTTCCCAGTTGGAAAGGTTATACTGTAAAAGACTTTCCAAGTCCTCTCGCGTTTCATATTTTGAGGGATTAAAATCCAAATAGAGCACAGGATATACTTGCCAAGGATGTTCCTGCTGCACCTCCCATTCGGCAATTTTTAAGCCGGTGAACAGCTCTTTTTGCCCTCGAAAATAGGCTGCAAGTGTGGAAAGAAAGAGGCTTTTACCAAATCGGCGCGGCCGGCTTAAAAAGCAAATCTTTCGATTTTCTACGAGAGTTCCTATCCATTCTGTTTTATCGATATATAAAAACTCTTTTTTACGTAAATCTTCAAAACTCTGCAAGCTAAGCGGCAGTTTTCTTTTGGCAGTACTCATGCTATGACTGTAACATGAAAGCTGGGATTGAGCAATGATGGCGAATTCAGGGTATAAAAAACATGCGTATTCTTATTGATATGAACAGCTTTCAGTTATTGCCTGAGAAATCAGCAAACGGTCGAAAGGATCGTTATGAATATTTGGCAGTTCAATAGGGCACCTCTAAAAACTCGGTTAGATTTTTAGAGGTGCCCAATAAGCTTATCAAGATGATTGGATGTAATATGCAATAATGCTATATCTTTTTCATAACAAAGTGTTTCTATTTTTTGAATGAGATATTTAAAATTAAGCTTCCCAATACTTTTTTTAATTGCAATTTCCCATAGAGATACGATGCTGACATAAAGCTGTTTTTCCGTTGTGATGATATTGAGGGAACCTCTAAAAACCTCAGGTGTTGAAATACGCCTTTATCTGAATAAGGTGAGCGCCGTGTTATAGGTTAGATTTACCTCGCACGAATCAAAATATTTTTTTGGTATCCTCATTTTCTTTTTTTTATTGTTGATTTTTCCATTTTTATCCCTTATACTCATTGTATAGTAGAGTCAGATAGTTTAGCGGGAACCTCTAAAAACTTCAGTTTTTAGAGGTTTTCCTTAAATGTAATTTGCGATGTGAGGTACTGACGATAAACGGAATATCCTTCCGGATGGAGTATGCTATGGTATCATTAACCGTCAATGGCCGGATTGTTGAAGCCGAAGAAAATCAAAAACTTATCTATTTTTTACGCGATTCACTGCACTTAACTTCCGTTAAAAACGGTTGTATGGAAGGTGCATGCGGGACTTGTACTGTTTTAATAGATGGAAAGCCGATGAAGGCCTGTGTTCAAGTGACCGGTAAATTAGCGGGAAAGACAATTACAACGCTGGAAGGTTTCCCCGAACGCGAGCTTGCCGTGTATCAATATGCGTTCGCTCATTGCGGCGCGGTGCAATGCGGATTTTGTATCCCCGGTATGATTATTTGTGCAAAAGCGCTGATAGACGGAAATCCCGATCCCTCATCCGCAGATGTAAAACAAGCCATCCGCAACAATATTTGCCGCTGCACCGGCTATGTAAAAATTGAAGAAGCCATCTTATTGGCGGCCAAGATGCTCCGCGAGAATACGCCCGTGCCGGAAGGAAAAACCGAAACGGCTGTAGGAAGCAGCGCGCTTCGTGTCGATTCATACGCGAAAGCCGCAGGTACAGCTGAATATGCCGATGATATGTATTTGGATGGTATGCTGTACGGAAGCGCGGTACGCACTGCATACCCGCGGGCAAAGGTGCTATCTATCAATACCGAAGAAGCTGAAAAGATGCCCGGCGTTCATCTCGTAATGACGGCAAAAGATCTCCCCGGGATGCAAAAAATCGGGCACTTAAAAAAAGATTGGGATGTGCTTATTCCACTCGGCAAAGAAACCCATTATTTAGGCGATGCGATTGTTCTGATTGCCGCCGAAAGCCGCGATATTTTGGAAGCGGCAAAAAAGACGGTAAAAATCGAATATGAAGAACTACCGCCGGTGTGTTCTATAGCAGAAGCAATGGCGGAAGATGCACCGCAAGTCCACGAAAGCGGGAATCTTCTTTCTAAGGAACATTTGGTACGCGGCAATGCCGAAGAAAAACTGAAAAATTCAAAGTATGTCGTTACCGAGCATTATTCCGTACCGCCGACCGAACATGCCTTTTTGGAACCTGAAACGGCGGTGGCCAAGCCGGACGGAGAAGGCGGTATTATTATCTACTCGGGCGATCAAGGCGTGTATCAAACCA
>CAUVKE010000036.1:0-8015 GCA_963552415.1 uncultured Treponema sp. | reverse complement strand
TGCAATACATGAGCATGGATATCCCCGGATTGGTACAAACCAGCTTGAACAACGGCATTCTTGCCCTTGACGGAGAAACCTTAAAGTTTACGATTTCGGTGCGCAGCTCGGTAAAGAGCGAACTGGATGAAATTGTGCAGGTGCTGCAGCTCTGCGCCGAACGTACCGGCGGCATCTTTAACAAGGTGTCGGAGTACCCCGCGTGGGAGTATTCGCCGCAGTCTCGCGCCCGGGATGTTGCCGTAAAAACGTATAAAGAGCTTACCGGCAAAGAACCGGTTGTTTCCGCCGTTCACGCAGGGCTCGAATGCGGTCTTATTAAAAAGACCATCCCCGACATAGATGCCGTCAGCTTCGGCCCGAATTTATACGATGTGCATACCCCGAATGAGCATTTGAGTATTTCCTCAGCCGAGCGGATGTGGAAGTTTATCGTTAAACTTCTGGAAAACATGCGGTAAGGAATATAACCCAATGGGAACAACACCCTCCGATGCGGAATTAAAAGTGTTGTGAGCCTAAAACCGCCCTATTGCATAAAAGGAGAAAATTCTTTACACTCTGAGTTAACTAAAACTAACTAAAAATGGGTAAATCTTTGAAACGATATATTCTTTTCTGAATTGTGTGTTTTTCCTTATCTCTTTTGTTTGCACAGGAAACGGAAGATGATGTCATTACCGTTAATGCAGATAAAATTGAACAAGAAATAAACGAGTCGGTCGAACAAAAGCGCACCATTACCGATGAAGATATACGAAAATCCGGTGCCAAGACAGTGGGTGATGCTTTAAAAACGTTGCCTGATGTTACGGTAAGCGCCGCTACGGCGGGTAATGCCAATGAATCCGTAACCATGCAAGGACTAGGTAACGGGTATGTAAAAATTATGATAGATGGCGTGAGCGTTTCAACCGATATAGACGGCGCGACGCCGATTTTTCAGATTCCCGTTGAAAACATAGAACGCATTGAAGTTATCAAGGGTGCCGATTCTGTTTTGTATGGAAGCGAGGCAATGGGCGGCGTTATCAATATTATAACAAAACGTGATCGGCCTGATTCCGAAGAGCAGAATTCTGAAGAAGAAAATACAAAAAAAACGAAAGTTAAAATCGCCGGCAGCGTTACCGAAGAAATCGGTTTTATGCCGCTGATATTGGGATGGAAAAACTATGCAGCGGGTAATCTTTCTATTACAAGCAAACATATCTCAAATATATTGATCGGAAGTTTCGATTATAATCCCGGTAAACAACGGCCTGTACACGATGCGCTTGCCGGAAAAATCACCTATTACGAAAACCCCAAAAAACTGCAAGGTTTTGTCCGCAATACATTTACATGGAAAGATACGTGGGGTTCTGTCGGCGTATACGGATTGTACACTGGTTCGAAGCAGATAAGCAATTTTACAAAAACAGGATTTGACAAAGGCTCCGATCTGACGTATGCCTCTCAGCGCGGAGAGGTAGGCATTACGGGAAAATATATTAACAGTGAAAAATTTTATCTTGACAGTTTTATTGTCGGAAAATTATATGCCTTAGATACCATCTATAATGTCAAAGCCGGTATTTATTCATCTTCTAAGAAAACCCATTCCAATGCCTTAGACGCCGAATTTGATATGCGCGCGCACTGGTTACCGAATGCCATCAACGATTTGACCTTCGGTGTAAATGCGACACTTACATCGATGAGCGGTACGGCCTTTGCAAAACGGAAGTATGCGCTGGAAACAGCCTTGTTTGTACAGGATGTGATTTCGCTTTTCGACGAAAAACTGACGCTCGTACCCGGCGCCCGTTTTACTGTTGCTCCGGGCATTCAGGGAAGCGGCACTATCTATATGGGAACGCCTAAATTCAGTGTGAAATACAATCCGGTCGAAACCACTGCACTGAGGTTCAGCTACGGAATGGGGTATAAAATTCCGTCTTTAAAAGAAAAATACTGGATTTTCCGGCATAACTATGCGCCCGGCTTAGGAAATTTTATTCTTTACGGGAATCCGAAACTTGTTCCCGAAAAATCCCACAGCTTTAATATCGGACTTGAGCAGAATGTACAGAACTTCTTTACATTTTCCGTCGGCGGGTACTTTAACTACATCCTCGATTTGATCGACAGTGTTGTTACCGACCGCTTGTCTTCGCCGCAAATCCGTGAGTATCGAAATGTGGACAAAGCGATGACTTATGGCGGCGATTTTTCGGCAGGAACGAAACTGGATCGGTTTAAAGTAAAAATCGGGTATGCCTATACGGGTGCAAAGTTTTTTGATGCACCTACTGCCCGCTGGGAAGACCTTGCGCTGCGCGTTCATCATCGGGTAACTGCATATACGTCATACCGTATTCCCGTTATCGAAACGGAAGTTGCGCTGAACATGCAGTGGAATTCACCGCAGCTTTTGACGGCAAAAAGTGCGTACTATACACCGGATTATCTTATGGTCGGTCTGGATATTTCAAAGAAATTTTTGGATGAAAAGCTGGAAATTTATACCGCTTTGGACAACATGCTTAACAATATCCACTTTATAAAAGGAACAAACAAAGAAACGCAAAAACAGTATTACGGATTAACCGACGGTATTGTCTTGCGTATCGGAGGAAAATATATGTTCAGAAACTAAAAATGAGGAACATTTAAAAACTTCAATTTTAGTTTTTTTTCTTAGATACTTTGTATAAAAGTTTGAGGAGGTTTTATGAAAAATATGCAATGTTTTTTTCAACGGAAAGGAGCCGCGGCCGTATTGGCAGCGTTGACCTTTTTTTTACTTATTTCCTGTAAACAAGGCGCTCAGGATCTTAAAGATCATGATATTTCCGAAATTTACGGATATACGTTTTACGGAAATATAACCGCGAAAAGCGGCAATACGTTAAAACCTTCCTTTATCTTATACAATAACGAACGGGCAGAGTGGAATATGAGTATCAACGGAATGAATAATAATCAGTTCTACTATTATGCCGTTAAAAATTCAACGGCCAATTACACACTCTATTGGTTCGGCGCCTCGGATTCTGATGCTGCGAAGGCCAAAGACAAATCAAAAGCTGCAATGACTGTTCAACTCGGTATAAATTCACCGGATCAGATCAATATTTTGCTTACCGGTGACGGTCTGAGCGGTATCGAAGAGATGTCGAATAACCGTGTACCTATGCAGAAACAGGCTAATGTTCCGCGCAAAGCAACTCCTCCGCCGATAGACTTTAATTCGAGTATTCAGGATATAACGATTAATATACCTTCCTCTGCGTCGGGGGCGGATTGGGGCGGAGCGGCCTCGTACAGCGGAACGTTTGACTATTTGGTTGGCCAGGGAGGAACGTTGGCTCGAGGACGCGGAACATGCGGAAAGGATTCCGCGGGTAATGAAATTACTCCGAAAATCGGCATAGCGAAGGATGCTGCCGGTACGCATACGGCAAAGGTTACTATGCACCGTTTTGTTTCTCAACCGCCGATGAGCATTGACCCCTTTGATATTCTCGGCGTTAAAGTGTTCAAATACGGCGCCGTATATTATTTGAAGTACGGGCCGGATTCTGTTGAGGCGGTTATGGAGAATGGTAAGGAGATTACATTAAACAATGTAACTGTTCACGGAAAACTTGAAAAAGGAAGACTGACGCTTCGCGTTTCGTTTATGCCGGGCAAGATGCAAATTCCTATTACCGAAATATTTAAAAGTAAATAGGGAGGGGCTTGCGGAGTACTATGAAACACAATAAACATTATTTAAAGCGTTTATGCATTATAGGATTGTCGGCAGTATTCAGCATACCGGCGATGCTCGGAGTTTTGACCTCCTGTAAAAACGGTATGACGGAGCCGCTACCGTCAAATACCGGTAGCGGAATCTTTAGCGATATAAGCTTTGACGGCAAACAATTTGCAAAAACCTCTTTTACAGAAATCGTCGCAAAAGGTTCAAAAGCCGAAATTTTTATAGACGATGATTCAAGCTGGAGTACCTATTGCACCGGCGGTGAAGACAATTACATATCCGGACTCTATCTTTTGAGAGGGGTATTCCTCAAAGGCAGAAAGGTCAAGCTTAGTCCGTTTGCACTTTCACAGTATGAAGTAACGCAGGAATTATATGAAGCGATTATGGGGCATAATCCAAGCGATTTTAAAATCGGCAACGATCAAAATTTGCGCCCGGTAGAAACAGTTAATTGGTACGATGCAATTGTCTTTTGCAATAAATTAAGCTTAAAAGTGGGGCTTAAACCGTATTACCGCATTGAAAATAAAACCATCGATTGGAAAGCAATTCAATACGACGAAATTCCTAATGAGAAAACACCGCCGGCAGAGCGCGCGGAATGGGATAAGGTTGTTTGTGATAAAAAAAGCAACGGCTTCCGGCTTCCGACAGAGGCTGAATGGGAATTCGCAGCGCGCGGCGGTAATGCAAAAATTGCTGCATGGAAGTACGCATTTGCAGGGACGCAGTGTACACCGCTTGATCCGGCGCACTTTCAGGCTAGGATAACCGATGCCAACCTCGATCAATACGGGTGGTATCTCGGCAACAGCGGGCAAAAGACCCATGCCGTCGGTACAAAAAAGCCGAATCGTCTCAGACTTTATGATATGTCGGGGAATGTTTCTGAATGGTGCTATGATTGGGCAGCCGCTTTAACTATAACCGGAGCAATAGAAGAAGATCCGCACGGTGGGCCGCGCCCTACTATCGTTGAAGAACCTGCACGGGTTGACCGCGGCGGCGCCTTCCGCAACGAAGCATACAACTGCACGGTTTCCCGCAACGATTGGTACTACCCGTACCGCCGCGCCAATTATCTTGGCATCCGGCTCGCACGTAGTTTAAACTGAACTATTTTACAGCCTGCTTTTCTTGCTTAAAGCTGGCGTACATCATCCAGAGGACACCGGCAGCGCTCACGACGGTAATAAGCACCGAAAAGGCTGAGGCGAGCGGCCAATTGCGGATCTTCGTTACTTGATCGACAATCAGATTACCGATCATATAAGAATCCTTACCGCCGACAAGGAGCGGTACGGTATAAGAACCGAATACCGGAATAAAGGTAAAGATGACGGCGGTTAGGATTCCGGCACGGATATTCGGCAGCATAACCTTAAAGATAGCCTCTGTTTTAGTAGCGCCAAGATCGCGTGCCGCTTCCAACAGCGAAAAGTCAAACTTGTCGATTGCCGAAAAAATCGGAAAAATCGCATATGGGATAAACATGTATACCAGCACGAGTATCACCGCCTGCCGGTTATACAAAAACGGGATGCTTTCCGTAATGAGGTGCAGTTTTTTTAAAAGTCCATTAAGGAAGCCTTGAGTACCGAGTATCGAAATCCATGCATTAATTCTAATCAATGAGTTTGTCCAAAAAGGAATGATAATCAAAAACAAAAAGAACAGCTGATGCTTACTCCGTGCAATTGCATATCCGGCGGGAAGCGCCAGTAGGATGCAAATCAGCGTTACCGCAATACTGACACAGAGCGTCCGCACAAATAATAGCCCGTAGCTTGCGGTAAAAAGCTGTATATATGCGCTGAGCGTGAGATGCCGCACAACTCCGCCGTATAATCCTTTTTGAAGAAAACTATATACGCCGATAATGAGCAGCGGAAGCACAAAAAACACGGTAAACCATGCCGCCATCGGAAAGGTATACAAAAAGGCGTACCGCCGTTGGGAATGATCTTGAACCATAGTCTTACACCTTTATGTTAAATCTTCGACGATGTAGCCGTCATTGGCCGCCCACGAAACATACACCGTATCCTTCCACTCGATTTCCGGCCCGTCTTCAAGATAATTTTGATGCTGCTTAAAAACCTGCACCACCGTACCGCATTCCAGTTTTACAAAAAACTTAGACTGAAAACCGGAATATACCGGTTCTTCAACTTCCCCGCGAAAAACATTCAATTCTTTTGTCTGTGAGGATGGCTTTTCCAATGAGATGCGGATTTTTTCCGGCCGCACGGTAAAGCACACCGGCTGCCCCGCCTTGGTTCTATCGTAGTCGGTGATTTTAACCGAAGTTCCCAACGCAGGAGTGTCAAGCGTAACCATAAAGCCGTCCGTATGCGGCTCACAGGCAACCACGGTTGCATCAAAGAGATTTGTTTCGCCGATAAACTTTGCGACAAAAGCTGTGGCCGGCTGTTCGTAAATTTCATATGGACTGCCGATTTGCTGCACCTTCCCTTGATTCATCACCGCGATGCGGTCGGAAACGGAAAGCGCTTCGCTTTGGTCATGCGTTACAAAAATAAAGGTAATGCCGATTTGATCGTGCAGTTTATCAAGCTCAATGAGAAGATTTGCCCGCAGCTTTGCATCCAATGCGGAAAGCGGTTCATCCAGCAATAGCACCCGCGGTTCGTTAATCAGTGCACGGGCAATCGCAACACGCTGCTTCTGCCCGCCGGAAAGCTGAGACGGCTTTTTGTAGATATGCGCATCAAGTTGCACCAAATGCAGATATTCTTTAACCCGCCGGTCTATTTCGTCCTGCGGGCGCTTGCGGATACGGAGCGGAAAGGCGATGTTTTCATACACAGACAGGTGCGGAAAAAGCGCATAGGTTTGAAAGACGGTATTCGATTGCCGTTTGTGGGCTTCTATGCCGACAATATTTTGTCCGTCAAAGGTGATAACTCCCGAATCAGGCTGTTCAAATCCGGCAATAATGCGCAGTAGCGTTGTTTTTCCACAACCGGAAGGCCCCAACAGCGAGAAAAACTCCCCGCGCTTAATGTGGATAACAGCATTATCCACCGCATGAAAATCTCCAAATGTTTTTGAAACATTTTCGATTGAAACTTCGCACCCTTTCACTGACGCATCGCGCCCCCTTCAACTCGTTATAGGTACCTCTAAAAACATTTAGCCGATAATCGAACTTTTAGAGATGTCCTACTATATTTGAAGTATTTAGCGGTTTATGTCAATATGTAAAATTTTCCCCATTACTTAATCGCTTCTACTTTTTGGGTAATGCCTTTTGTAATTTACCGGCATATGAGGGCATATGTTGGGAGGTACTATCGGTAAACGGTAAAAACTGATAAACTGCTGAAAGTGTTGAGAGCCTCACGGCTACAGCCAATATGCACAGGAGCAGAGAGTAATCCGTGTATTACGGCATTGCCAATTAATGCTTAATTATGCATTATGAAAGTTCAGAATAGTAAGGAGTAGAGAAATGAGTATGAAACCAATGCTGAGGAGCAACATCTGTTTGAATGCGCATCCTCAAGGGTGTAAAAAAGCAGTTGAAGATCAAATCGCATATACAAAAAAACGGGCGGCCTCTCACCCTGCGGGAACGGCAGTACCGAAAAACGTATTGGTGGTCGGCTGTTCGGGCGGATATGGACTTGCAAGCCGCATTACGGCAGCGTTCGGCTACGGGGCGGCAACTATCGGCGTATCCTATGAAAAAGCCGGTTCCGAAAAAAAATGGGGAACCCCCGGCTGGTACAACAACTTAGCGGTTGATAGCGCCGCAAAAGAAGCGGGCTTGGTTTCCGTTACCATCGACGGAGATGCATTCTCCGATGCTATTAAAACACAGGTTATCGATGAAGCAAAAAAACTGGGTATAAAGTTCGACTTGATTGTCTATAGCGTGGCAAGCTCCGTACGTACCGATCCCGATACCGGCGTTACCTACCGCTCGGCGCTCAAGCCCTTTGGAAAGCCCTTTACCGGCAAAACCCTTGACCCGTTCACCGGCGCACTCACCGAAATTACAGCGGAACCGGCGAGTGCTGAAGAAGCCGCCGCTACCGTAAAAGTCATGGGCGGTGAGGACTGGCAACGGTGGATAGAAAAACTCGGCGCTGCGGATGTGCTGGCACAAGGATGCATTACGGTGGCGTATTCCTATATCGGACCGGAAGCAACGCAAGCGCTGTACCGCAAGGGAACTATCGGCAAGGCAAAGGAACACTTGGAAGCTACCGCCCATGCGCTGAACACAAAGCTTGCG
>CAUVKE010000035.1:0-8084 GCA_963552415.1 uncultured Treponema sp. | reverse complement strand
GTACACCGAAAGAAATTACCTGCGGTACTGTTACGGATGTGTTTATTGGTTTTGCCTACCTTGACGTCAGTACCGGAGAATTTTTTGCTACGTCTTTTCCACGCTCCGATTTTGCAGAGCAATTTAAAAAAGAACTCGGCCGCGTACAGCCGCGGGAAATTCTTATTCAAATATCGCTTGCCGATTCGGTGCCTGCCCTAAAAACCTTATGCGGAGAATATCCGCAGATGCTGCAAAACCTCTATCCTGATTGGCATTTTTCCGCCGCTTCTGCTGAAAAAAGGCTTTGTGTATGCTTCGGTACCGAAACCCTTAAATCCTTTTCCTTAACGGCAGCATCTCCCGAATTGCCGCCGGCGGGGTTGCTGCTCCAGTATTTGGAGCAAACAACAGGCGCGGCGCTGCCTCATATTACAGGTATAAAGGTATACCGCGACTCCGATTTTGTGATGATGGACGATGCGACCCGTAAAAACCTTGAGCTACTCCAAAACCTGCATGACAATACGGATTCTTTTACCCTGTTTGAAACCGTCAATTATACAAAGACGGCGATGGGAACGCGCCTTTTGCGGCACTGGCTCTATCACCCCTTGCGAACCGCCGAAGAAATAAACGCACGGCTTGATAAAACAACGCTGCTTTTCCGGAACGAAAAGGCGCTGGCGTCCGTGCGGAGTACCCTTGCGGCAGTGCTTGATATCCACCGGCTTACCGGCAGGGTTGCCATGCAGCGGGCTCACGGGAAAGATCTTTTGGGGATTAAGCAAAGCCTTAAAGCCTGTATCGAGCTTGCACAGCTCAGCAAAAGCAACGGTCTCTTTTTTTTACAGCTGCCGCAAAAGCGGAGCGACTATATGGAGCGGCTCTATACGCTTTTGGACAACAGCATCGCCGAAGATTGCCCGATTGTCCTGAGCGAAGGCGGCTTGATTAAGCAGGGATGGTCAAAAAAACTGGATGAACTACGTGACACGCGAGATAACGCCAATAAGCTTTTAGAAAGCTATTTAGAAAAAGAGCCGGAAAAGTCGGGTATTAAAAACTTAAAAATCAAATACAACCGGTTAAGCGGTTACTTTCTTGAAGTAACTCACGGCAGCCTAAAGACCGCAGAGATTCCTCAGCATTTTATTAGACGGAGGTCGCTGACAACTGCCGATCGTTTTACAACGGAAGCATTAAGCAAACTTGAAACAAAACTAAACGATGTTGGCGAAAACATTATCGCGTGCGAAAAAGAGCTGTTTTTTGGAGTACATACGGAAGTATACAATCGAATTGAACTACTGCATCTCCTCGCAAAAGAAATCGCGGAATTGGATGTGCTGCAATCCTTTGCATATACGGCAGCGCTTCATGCATGGGTAAAGCCTGAGTTTTCCGCCGACGGTCTGTTAGATATCCGTGAAGGTCGGCACCCCGTCGTAGAAAATCATCTGCCGACAGGCGAATTCGTGCCCAACAGCATACGGCTTTCTTCTGCTGTTGTTTCGGATATCCCCTCGTTTGCGCTCATTACCGGTCCCAATATGGCGGGTAAAAGTACCTTCTTGCGGCAAACCGCCCTTATTACGCTGCTTGCACAGGTCGGTTCTTTTGTGCCGGCGGAAAAAGCGCTGCTGACTCCCGTCGATTGTATTTTTTGCAGGGTCGGCGCCAGCGATAACCTCGCCCGCGGGGAGTCTACCTTCCTTGTCGAAATGACCGAAACTGCCTATATCTTGCGCAATGCTTCGGTTAACAGCCTCGTCATCATGGATGAAATCGGCAGAGGTACTTCGACGGGGGACGGATTTTCAATCGCGCGGGCGGTAAGCGAATACCTCTTGCATACGATCGGCGCAAAAACCCTCTTTGCAACCCATTACCACGAACTGGCGCAACTCGTTCATCCGCGGCTGCAAAAACTGTGTTTGGATGTATTGGAAACCGAAGGAAAAATCGTATTTTTAAAGAAGGTTATCGAAGGTGTTGCAGCCCACTCATACGGCGTACACGTTGCGGAATTGGCCGGATTGCCGGAAGCGGTCATACGGAGGGCGACGGAGCTGCTAAGTACACAGGTTCAAGGCGCTGCCGTATCTGCGGACTTTACGGTGCCGGAAAAGAAAAGCACGTCACCGGAAAAGAATCTTTTTAGCGATGAAGAACTGATTATCAACGAAATCCTTTCTACGAACACCGACGAAACCACTCCGCTTCAAGCGCTGCAGATGCTCAACCGCTGGAAAAAAACGCTCTTTGCAGGTAACTAAAGATTGACAAGGCCTTTATTGTAGTCATAATAGTGAATATGAAAAAATTCCTTTTTACCGTAGTGCTTGTATGTTGTATGTTATCTGCTTGCAGAAACGCCGAAGATTCGATTGCTGTTATTTGGACTGACCGTACCGAGTTCATTGCTTATTGCGAGGCTTTTAACAGTGCCCAAAGCCGTTACAAAATTACCATCAGCTATAAGGAAAACCCCTCGGATGCTTTAATGGATGCATCCGAACAGCCGGATATCGTCATCGGGCCGTGGCTAAGGGGTGATGCAGCGCGGGTAAAATTCAGCAAGTTGGGCGGGGTGCTTTCTAAAAAGAAAATCGATCCGGATATTTTTTATCCGTTATTATTGGAGTTAGGCAATATCAATGGGGCACAGTATCTCTTGCCGGTCAGCTTCAATTTACCGACTGTTATCTTTTCTGCAGCGCAAAAGAATTTAGTAAAAACGAATTTTACGCTTTCTCTTGAAGAAATGCGGGAACTTGCCGCGGAATATAACAAAAAAAACGGCGCGGAATATACCAAAATGGGTTTTTCTCCGCGATGGGATACCGATTTTCTTTATGTTACTGCGCAAGGGCTTGATGTCGCTTTTGAAGAAACAAAAAATCTCTTTTCATGGGATGACAAAACTCTGCTGGAACTGATTGCTTATATGCGCCGCTGGTCGGAAGAGGTCAATACAAACGCTGCGGCAGAGGATGAATTCAAATTCAAATATCTCTATGATCCGCCGTATACTTTAATCACAAATGGGCGCTGTCTATTCCGCTACCTGCCGAGCGATAAGTTGTTTTCGTTAAACAATGAAAAATTAAAGTCGCTTGATTATCGGTGGATGAATTATAACGGTAAAACACCGGTGCAGGATGATGTTATATATGCAGGAATTTGCAAAAAGGCAAAAAATACGGCAGCGGCGCAAGCTTTTCTCCTTTGGTTCTTCAATGAGGAAAGTCAGAAAAAACTACTTGCCCGTTCTCAAACCGATAATATGATCGCTCCTTCTTTCGGATTGGCAGGAGGTTTTTCTTCTTTAAAAAATGTAACTGAAAATATCTTTCCTGTTTATTATCCTCTTTTGCTTAAGCATTTGCCGCAAACCGATGATTTTTCCGCTCCGCATATCTTACCTCATAATTGGCTGCTGCTTAAAAAAGAAATTATTTTTCCATATTTAAGGGACCAAACCCGGATGCTTTCCGACGATGAAAAACCTTTATCACTCAATAGACGTGTATCGGATTGGTATAAAAAGAATCACTGATTTTCCTTTTTTGAAAGGCTTCCGTTAATAGTGCAAACCGATTCCGATAAAGATTTCAGTAATTGATTCTCCGTCACGTCTTGCCTGCCCTCCTTTGAAGCCGGAAAGATTTTTAAGCTCAGCTAAATCAACACCGAGACTCGCCCTGACGTAAATACTCCTCATTTTTTCGGGATAAACGATCATTTCCAGCCCTCCTGCATACCATCCGTCTGCCGGATGATAGTATCGGTTTGTTTTTTTATCATGCACTAAAGCAATATCGAGGAAGGGGGAAAACTGAACATCACAATTTAAAAAACGCGTCCATGCGACACCGGTGATGGTTTGGAAATTAAGAGAAGCAATCCGAATGGGGATATCAAGATTGAAGGTAAAGGCCGTATCCGTATCGATCCGTTTATCTAAGATACCTCGAAGTGTAGAACCTGCTTGTGTAGTGGTGCTGCCGAATAAACGGTAAAAAAACTGCATACGTCCGTATATACCGACCCTGTTTACAAACGGATAATATCCGGCTATGGAGGTGGTAAATCCGGTGTTTAGTTTTTGTTTGTTGTAAAATTGATAGGCATATGTATTGCCAAACGAAAAAGAAAGGCCTTTCCTAAAATTTGCCTTCCAATTTACCTTTGAAAGAGAAAGCGTATGCCCCCAGTTAAATGACCATGTTTTAAGTTCGTCTGCCTGTATACCGTCAAATGCCCAGTTGCCTGTAAGGCTCATTGATGGTGTCCATAGGAGAGATCCGAAGTTTTTCACCTCGGTAATCATAACCGGTGAGCGAACATAAAACTTTGTTTTAAAATAATATCGATCATTAGGATATAAATATCCTAATCCGCTCGGTTTTGCTTTTACAGTTTGTTCTGCAGTACTTTCTGAGCCGAGGGTTTCTCCTTGAGTGGGTTCTGTTGTCCCCGGAGTGGACAGTTGACTGAGGGCACGGTCGTTGATTGCCAATTCCGGTGAAAGCCCGAATGTCAAAGATATATGCTTATTAAATTTGTGCGATGCTTCCAGCCCTGTACCGATATTTATTTTAGGGGCTTTGTCAAATCCATAGACAATCCGGAAGCTGTTGTCCCACAGCAGATTAAACATACCCACTTTAAACGGTAATGAAAAATCGATCGCGGATGAAAGAATCTGATGATCCGTTTCGGTTGAGCGGTATACGATGTCGGCCTTGAGCGGTTGTAATGTTCCCGCAAAATTGAAATCTTGCATTTTAAGTTTTAATTGGAACCCGCTATTTGAATCGAAAGACGGGTAGGGTACAATGATGAAGTTCCTTATGTCGGTTATTGTAACGGTAAGCGTAATCGGTATTACACCTCTATTGTCTGCATCGCCGTAGGCTGTATCGATCTGAGCCGAGTGAATAACCCGAATGTTTTTAAATTGTTGTTCAAGATCATCAAGATAGCTTTGAACCGTTTCTTTCGAATCAAAAATGCGGGTTGTATCGATTGGAACTGCTTGGGATAGCGGATACTGTCGTGTCTTTCCTTTGATATTGTAATGAACGTTTGTTATTTGATAGCTTTGCGTAGGAACTGTTTCAGGCGTGATGTCGATGGAAGATATATCTATTGGAACATCGGTAACGGCAGGGGACGGCATTTCAGCTTCCTGTGCATGGGCAAACGGTGTAACGAAAACACATACGCTAACGATGACGGATCGTATCCAACGGGTATACTTTTTATATAGTTTATAAGAGGACATAATGGCTATTGTTTAACATATAAACGCCTATTTAAGCAAGAGATGTTTTATGCAATTTCAGAAAAAACGCATCCGATGTTTTTTAGTTCCCTCCATAGTGTATGATAGGATGCCATTTGTAACCCTGCCATTTGTACCCTTGAACGAGACTTGAAAAATAACTAAAATAGCTACTCGATTATAGAAAAAACGCAGCGGGAGGTCGGCGTCATGGAAGACAGATTGCACACGATTGAATTGGAAAAAGCATATAATCCTAAGGATTTTGAAGATAGAATCTATGCGGATTGGGAAATGCATGGCCGCTTTAAGCCGGTTAAAAAGACTGATGGTACCGGCAGATATGTCGTCGCCATTCCTCCTCCCAATGTAACCGGTGTTCTCCACATGGGACACGGTTTAAATAATGTGCTGCAGGATGTCGTTGTCCGCTACCACCGCATGAAGGGCGATGAAACACTCTGGATACCCGGTACCGACCATGCCGGTATCGCAACGCAAAATGTGGTTGAACGCCAGCTGAAAGCGGAAGGCAAAACACGGCACGACCTCGGACGGGAAGCCTTCCTCAAACGCACGTGGGAGGTCAAAGAAAAGCACCACTCGATTATCACCAATCAGCTGCGTAAAATCGGCGCTTCCGTCGATTGGTCCCGGGAACGGTTTACGATGGACGAAGGGCTTTCTCATGCCGTCCGCACCGTATTCGTTACCCTCTATGAACGCGGGCTTATCTACCGCGGCAACTATCTCGTTAACTGGTGTCCTTCCTGTGGAACTGCACTCGCCGATGATGAAGTTGATCATGAGGAAACCAAAGGGGGAATGTATCACATTTTATACCCCCTCGCCGATGAAAACGGTGCACCGTCCGCGTCGGAATATATCGAAATAGCGACAACCCGTCCCGAAACGCTTTTGGGCGATACCGCGGTTGCCGTACATCCCGACGATCCCCGCTATACTCATTTGATAGGGAAGAAACTCGTGCTTCCCCTGACCGGCCGCCGTATTCCGATTATTGCAGACACGTATGTCGATAAGGAATTCGGGACGGGCGCTGTAAAAATAACTCCCGCTCACGACCCCAACGACTGGGAAGTCGGCAAGCGGCACAACCTCGACGTTATCAATATATTAAACCCCGACGGTACGCTCAATGCGGCGGTACCCGAAAAATACCGCGGCATGACGGTGAAAGCCGCCCGTGAAGCGGTTATCGCCGATTTGGAAACGGCAGGCTTGTTTAAAGAGAAAGAAAACATTAAACATGCCGTCGGGCACTGCTACCGTTGTCACTGCGTTGTGGAGCCGTACCTTTCGGAGCAATGGTTTGTCAAAATGCGCCCGCTTGCCGATAAAGCGCTTGCCGCGTGGAAAAAAGGCGAACTCGTGTTCTATCCGCAAAAATGGGAGAATACCTACAGTCATTGGATGGAAAACATCCGCGATTGGTGTATTTCGCGGCAGCTGTGGTGGGGGCACCGGATTCCGGTGTGGTATTGCCAAGACTGCGGTAAGATGACCGTTTCGGTAGAAGATGTAACCGAATGCCCTCACTGTAAGAGCGCCGCTCTCAAGCAGGATAGCGATGTACTCGACACGTGGTTTTCCAGCTGGCTGTGGCCGTTCTCGACGCTCGGCTGGCCGGAAAACACCGAAGATTTGCAGCGCTATTACCCGACCTCCGCTGTCATCACAGCGCATGATATTATCTTTTTCTGGGTTGCCCGTATGATTATGGCGGCGCTTGAGTTTACCGGCGCCGTTCCATTCCGAGATGTTTATCTGCATGACTTAGTGCGCGATAAACAAGGACGCAAGATGTCCAAATCGCTCGGTAACGGTATCGATCCGCTGAATATTATCGACGAATACGGAGCCGACGCTCTTAAATTTACGCTCACCTTTATGTGTACGCAGGGGCAGGATATTCTTATCGACAACGAATCCTTTAAACTCGGCTCCCGCTTTGCCAATAAAATATGGAATGCTTCACGCTATATTTTAGGAAACCTCGAAGGGCGGCGCATCGTTCCCGTTTCCGCCTCTGAATTAACCGAGCTTGACCGCTGGATTTACCATACCCTCAACGAAACGGTTAAAAACGTGCGGGCGGCCTTTGAAGGGTACCGCTATAACGAAGTAGGGCACGGCATTTATGAATTCTTCTGGAATAACTTTTGCGACTGGTATGTCGAAGGGACAAAGCTTTCCTATAAGAGCGGCGATGATGCGGAAAAAGACCGGATAACCTCGGTACTGCTTGCCGTTTTGGAAGAATCGCTTCGGCTGCTGCACCCCGTGCTGCCCTTTGTTACCGAAGAAATCTACCGCAAACTTCCCGAACGCTGTGCTGCCGGAGCTTCACACCGTGCAGAGGCGCTGATAACCGCCGATTATCCCGTTTATTGCGAAGAGCGCATCGATACTGTTGCCTCCGCACGCTTTACTGCGCTGCAAAATATCGTGCGGCTCATCAGGGCGCTCAGAGCGGAATGCGGTATCGATCCTCAGCTCAAGCTGCATATTGCGCTCTATATCGAAGCAGATTCTCCCGCGGCCGCCGCGTTTGAGAATATCGATTTAATTAAGCTATTGGCGGGACTCGCGGATATCGCCTTTATAAAAACTCCTGCCGATAAACCTGCAAATTCCATCGGAACGGTAGGAGCCGGTTTTGAAGCCTTTATCATTACCGGAGCAGAGGTAGACCGCAGTCAATTAGCTGCACGCTTTACCAAAGAACTCGAAAAAGAAAAACAAGCGGCAGCTCGTTTAACGGCAAAACTTTCTAATGCGAATTTTACAG
>CAUVKE010000034.1:0-8121 GCA_963552415.1 uncultured Treponema sp. | reverse complement strand
TATTCTGATTATGTTTTCTGCGGGGCTGGGAACAAATCTAAAGTCGCTTGTTAAATCAGGGATAAAATCAACCGTGATTGCCGCATGCGGCGTTCTTGTTCCGCTGGCTTTCGGCACGATTATGGCCTTAGGGTTTTGGGGTTTCGACGGTTTTGGTACCCCTGTATTTTATCAGGCTTTATTTATCGGGACTATCTTAACGGCAACTTCCGTCAGTATTACCGTCGTTGCATTGAAAGAGCTGGGTAAGATCAACTCGGAAGTCGGGCAAACGATAATCAGTGCGGCAATTATCGATGATGTATTCGGCATTATCGTATTAACAATTGTGCTTGGTGCAAGTTCCGGTACAGGGGATTATTCCGGACTTGCGATAAAAACAGGCGCTTTTTTTGCCGCTTCGTTGGTTGTGGGGTATCTGATTTACCGTATTTTTAAATGGTATGATAACCGACACCCGCATTCTCACCGTATTCCGATTTACGGGTTGGGTGTCGCGTTGATTTTTTCTTATTGTACCGAACGTTTTTTCGGTATCGCCGATATTACCGGCGCCTATGTCGCAGGGGTTGTATTTTGCAATTTGCATGATGCCTCTTATAAGGAGCAAAAAATAGACATCAATTCATATATGTTTTTTAGCCCGATCTTTTTTACCGCTATCGGACTTAAAACGGACCTAAGCGGACTAAATATGAGCTTAATATGGTTTTCGATAGCATTTGTGCTTGTCGGCTGTTTGTCGAAGATAATCGGCTGCGGTGGTTCAGCATTGGCTTTGGGCTTTAAACGGCGGGAACCGCTCCAGATAGGACTGGGGATGATGGTACGCGGCGAGGTAGCCCTCATCGTAGCGCAAAAAGGACTTGCCGTCGGCATGGTTAAGGCTGAATATTTTGCGCCGGTTATTTTACTGATTATTGTCTCTTCTATGCTTGTACCGATTTTACTTGGAAAAGCATTTTCGGAAAAGAAACTGCCTCCGGCAGGAACCGCTGTTGTGTAGCTGTAGTTCGAGATAACATAATGGATACGGCATTTTTTGATTCAAAGGCGGAACAATGGGATGCTCACCAGGCACGTGTGTTAAGAGCTGAAAAAATATATCAACATATCATCGCCGAGATAAGTGTTAAGTCCAATGATAGTGTACTTGATTTCGGCTGCGGGACAGGCTTGCTTGGATTTCATTTTATCGATTCCGCAGCTGAAGTAACATTTGCCGACACCTCCACGGGTATATACCGAACAAAAGATTATCGACGATGCCGTAAAAACATATCCTATTTTTTTAATCATCAGCAAGCGAGATGTATAACTTCGATAGCTGCATTTTAAGAAAGACTTACGGCTTTAGGGCATCTCTAAAAACTCGGTTAGCTTTTAGAGATGCCCGACGAGTTTAAATTTAAGTCTTTATACAATAATGACTTAAATTTAAACATCGCAAATAAGCTTAAGGAAAACCTCTAAAAACTGAAGTTTTTAGAGGTTCCCTTTAAAGAGTCTTGACAGCCTAAAAATTCGGCGGTATGCTTTTATTCATATTTGTATAATGGAAGATATAAAAGGGAGGGCGTATGAACTATTCATTACCGAAATCAGAAAAATTACCGTTACTACGGCACAGTATTGCACACATAATGGCAGAAGCCGTTATGAATTTATTCCCCGGAACAAAGGTCGCTATTGGGCCTGCTGTTGAACATGGATTTTATTATGATTTTGACCTTCCGACACCGATTACACAGGATGATCTTGCCCGCATTGAAAAAGAAATGCGCCGTCTTTTATCAACTCCGCAGAATTTTGTAAAAGAAGTTATCGGTCGCCAAGAAGCGCTTGAGCTTTTTAAAGACCAGCCGTATAAATGCGAACTTATCAATGATTTACCGCAAGATGCGGAAATTTCGATTTATCGGTCGGGTAATTTTTTTGATTTATGCAGAGGGCCTCATATTGCCAATTCAAAAGAAATTAATGCACAGAGCTTTAAGCTGCAAAAAATTGCGGGGGCCTATTGGCGCGGCGATGAAAAACGTCCGATGCTGACTCGTATCTACGGTACCGCATGGGAAACGCCGAATGACCTTAAAACGTATCTGACGATGCAGGCGGAAGCGGAAAAAAACGATCACCGCAAAATAGGACGGGAACTCGACTTATTCCATATTGAAGAAGACAATCCCGGCGAAGTATTCTGGCACCCGAACGGCTGGACGCTCTATTTAACCGTGCAGCAGCATGTACGTCAAAAGATTAAAGAAGACGGCTATGTTGAGGTAAATACCCCCTTTGTTATGCCGCAGAGTCTCTGGCTTCGGTCGGGGCACTGGGAAAAATACAAGGAAAATATGTTTATCACCGAAAGCGAGAAACGGGTGTTTGCGCTTAAACCGATGAACTGTCCTGGTCATGTCGAAATCTTTAAACAGGGAATAAAGAGTTACCGCGATTTGCCGCTGCGTATTGCGGAGTTCGGCTCCTGTACGCGGAATGAACCGTCCGGTTCGCTGCACGGTATTATGCGGGTGCGCGGCTTTGTGCAGGATGATGCGCACATTTTCTGTACGGAAGACCAGATTTCTTCTGAGGTTTGCAAGTTCTGTAACTTGCTCAAATCGCTCTATCGGGATTTCGGCTTTGACGATAAAGCCATACTCGTCAAGTTTTCCACGCGGCCTGAAAAACGGGTCGGTGATGATGCAACGTGGGATAGGGCGGAGAATGCGCTTGCGGAAGCGTGTAAAGCCGCGGGACTTGAATACGAGATCGCCCCCGGAGAAGGAGCTTTTTACGGGCCGAAGCTGGAGTTTACGCTTGTCGATGCGCTTGGTCGTGAATGGCAATGCGGAACCATACAGGCAGACTATCAACTGCCCTCTAAGGAACGGCTGAATGCCGAGTATATCGGAGAGGATAACCAAAAGCATCAGCCCGTCATGCTGCACCGCGCGGCGCTCGGTTCGCTGGAGCGGTTTATCGGTATTTTGATCGAGCAATTCGGCGGTGCGCTGCCCCCGTGGCTCTCTCCGGTGCAGGCAATGGTTATTCCCGTTGCTCCCGTATTTAACGAATATGCCGAGAGTATCGCGGCGTCTCTTTCAAAAGCCGGCTTCCGCGTAAAGGCTGATATTGATACCGACCGCATGAACGCAAAGATACGGAAGTATCAGGAACAAAAAATTCCGTATCAACTCGTTGTCGGCGAAAAAGAAAAGCAGAACAACAGTGTTACCGTCCGGCTTTTGAAAGGAGCGCAAAAAACGATGTCCGTCGATGAATTTACCGCTTTCTTAAAACTCAAGACCGACACCGTTGCAACAAGCGCGGAATTTTAAAATCAATCAGCGCCGCCGGATTTATTTCAGTTCCGGTCTATAATGATGAAAAAGTCATTATCGGAGTATTAAGCGCTGCAATTGACGCGATGATGCTGTCGGATGAAGTGTCTCAAATCAAAATCGACAATACCAGCGAGTGTTATATTTTAGGAAAAGACGGCATCACTTTCGCAGCAAAAGATAGATGAACGAATCGAAAAAAAAGCATGATACTTATACTGAAATTCTCAAAAATGCAAAAATAGAATTTTTGCAAAAAGGCTTTGAAAAAGCATCCATGCGCTCGATTGCAGCGATGACGGGAATAACGGCAGGAGCTTTGTATAAACACTTTCCGTCAAAAGCTGCAATCTTTGAAGAACTTGTACAACCGCTTATCGGGCAAGCCTTGAGTATCGGCGCCAATTTTTCCGAAACTGCAATCCATCTATTCACAGCTGAGGGCAACTCCGTGACAAAAGAAGCAATACGCATATCTATCCAAGATTTATGCGATCTTGTCTATAGCCGCTTTGATGATTTTAGACTTTTGTTTAACCGCTCTGCGGGAACAACATACGAAAATATCCGCCATGACTTTGTAATGTCGGATGTTGCGGCATGTAAAAAGCTCATCGGAGACTTAAAACTGCGAGGAATCAATATACATCCCTTAACTGACGATCAACTCCATTTGATTTACAGCACCGCCTTAACACCGTTTTTTGAAATCATCACCCATGAATACCCGTATGAAAAGGCTCTGTCTTTTATGGATATATTGATTGACGTAACCTATTTTTGCTGGAATAAAATTATGCGGCCGATCGCAAAAGAAATAAGCAATTAAAAACTTATGAAAAACAAGGGTGTGGATTACCGGCATTGCATATTTTACGATTTTATGGCATATACCGATTATGACTTCAATTATTTCATGGAATGTAAACGGTATTAGGGCAGCCCAAAAGAAAGGCTTTTTGGACTGGCTTTATACCGAAAGCCCTGACATACTGTGTTTACAGGAAACAAAAGCTCGTAAAGAGCAACTGACTTCTGAACTGATCAACCCTGTTTGGAAAGAGGGAGTCTATAAAACATATTGGCAGGCGGCAAAAAAGCCCGGCTATTCGGGAACCGCTGTCTTTTGCAAAAAGGAACCGCTTAATATCCGCACGATGAACATTCCAGCCTTTGACGATGAAGGACGAGTACTTGTAGCCGATTTTGAGACAGTATCGGTTATTTCCGCATATTTTCCCAATTCCCAAGAAGGGGGCGCTCGGCTCGGCTATAAGCTCGATTTTTGCGCCGCGATGCTTGAGTTTTGTAATGCACTCCAAAGGGAAGGCAGGCATCTCGTACTCTGCGGAGACTACAATATCGCGCATAAACCCATAGATCTTGCAAACCCAAAGGCAAACGAGCAAAATCCCGGCTATCTGCCCGAAGAGCGGGCTTGGATGGATACCTTTACGCAGGCGGGATACACCGACACCTTCCGGCATTTTTGCGCGGAACCTCATCAATATACGTGGTGGAGCTATCGTTTCCATGCCCGTGAGAAGAACATCGGATGGAGAATAGACTACCACTGCGTAGACAACGCCTTTTTACCGAGTATCTGCGAATCATCGATTAAATCCGATATATTGGGGTCTGATCATTGTCCTATTAAGTTGGTGTATAAAGAATAAAACGCTCGTTTGAGGTTGAGCTGTCCGTATAAACCAGCATAACCAGCATAACCGATACCAGCATAACCGTACCTTGACATTTTTTATGTCATTATTATGATACAACACATGAAAATTTTATTAACTTTTTTTTACCTGACTGCAGCTACTTTTGTATTCAGCGCTGAAAGCACTGTTTTATATCGCCAGACGGTCAATGTTAAGGCTCTTTCCGATGGCGCAGAAAAAACGATTTACAGTACTGTCGGAAAAGAAAAAGTTGAGAACCGAATAACGCTGATTGTAACAGCCCTTCCGTCAGGGGACATTGAAATACGATCCGATAAATTCAAACTGGGGAAAATGCCGTTCTCTTCATTTTTTCAATTTATTATTCCTCAAGAGGAGCTGCAACAAAATACCGGCGGGGTGTATGCCATCAACGAGCTCATTGGACTTTATAGAGTCGCGGTGTCAAAACCACAAGCGCTCCTGACGGGAACACTCAGCCCCGAATATTGCAATCTTACCTTAGCGGTAGATGGAATGGGAAAAAAGCTGATCATGCAACTCTTTTCCGTAAGCGGCCAAGCATTCGATAATTCCGGTACTTAATCCTGATATTCAATTGTTTCTACCATCCGGTCTTTTGATAACACCGTATTAGGAAATATTTCTTGCGCGTCTTTAAGCAGCTGCTTTAAGTCATGATCTGTATAACGGGGGCTGTAGTGAATCAGCGCCATCTTTTTTACTGCGGCGTCCCGTGCAATCAGAGCAGCTTGCGTACAGGTCATGTGCTTTTTTTCGGCGGCATCCTGTTCCATACCTTTTGCAAACATAGATTCGCAAACTAAGAAGTCGGAGCCGGCAACTTCCGGCGCAATGGTCGAAAGGTATTTTGTATCGGTTACGAAGCTGAATTTTCTGCCGCTTCGAGGCGGGCCGAGTACCTGGCTGCTTTCTACGACAGTACCGTCTGCCGCTTCTACCGCTATTCCAGCCTGCAGTTTTGACCAGAGCGGTCCGCATGGGACATTAAGCCTACGCGCCGCTTCGGGGTCAAAGGCGCCCTGCCGGGGAAATTCCTCAAATACGTAACCGAGACAGGGCTTGGTATGTTCAAGCCGGAATGCCCGCACTTGAAACTCATCCGTTTTATAGACGACACCCGGTTCGGTAACTTCTTGAATGATAATTTCGTAATTGATATACATATCGAGGACTTGCCGGCTTGTTTCTACATATTCTTTAATTTTGGGCGGCCCAATGATGTAGAGCGGCTCATCGCGGTCAACCTGCGCCGATAACATTAGTATACCGGGCAATCCCGTTACATGATCCGCATGGGTATGACTGATAAAGATGGTATTGATTTTTTTCCACCGGAGGTTTAGACGGCGCAGGGAAACTTGTGTGCCTTCGCCTGCATCAAAAAGAAATAAATCGCCTTCACGGCGAAGCAGCACCGAAGTAAGATGGCGGTACGGTAAAGGCATCATGCCTCCACAGCCCAAGATAAACGCTTCAAGATTCATAGATGGCAAATAGTATACCTGTTTTAGGGCTTGACGTAAATACTGAAATAAGATAAAGTATCGCCTGTTATTTGTTATATACGGGCAATTAGCTCAGTTGGTTAGAGTACAAGCATGACACGCTTGGGGTCGCTGGTTCGATTCCAGCATTGCCCATCCCGCCGCATAATGTCTAATCGAATAATTGGTATACCGTATTAATATTCTTGATGCATTCCGAACAAAGATACGGCTGTTTTGCGTCCTGTTCCGCAAGTGAATGTGCATAAGCTCGTGCACAGCCTTTTATTGAACAGCGTGGAATACCGATGAGGTGTCCGGCAGAAGCCAGTCCCTGCATCACGGCACGGTTTATAATAACGCTGTTTTTTGCTTCAGGTGTAATAAAGCGGTGTAAACTCATAATAGCGATATGCCGATCATATAGCCCGAACAGAAAGTTATTATTATCTTCACCGGAGTAAATATCCTTTGATGTAACAGCCAACACTCCAATAATATTGGGGTTGGTAAGTTTTTGCTTTGTATATTGTCGTATTTGCCGTATAAGACTATTTGCATCATATTGCATCGCATATTCTCGATTAAAGGCTTCCCAATCCTTCCGGTCATATCCCGATTGGATAAAGGCATATTTCATAAATAATAATCTGTTCTGTTTTTCTTTTAAATCATCCTTTGTCAATCCTATTTCTTGCAAAATAGGTGCAAGTTCTGTTTCGCTGTGCTTCTCGTATAATTGGGTGATGTACTCGCGTATATATGCATCAAGGGTGTCTCTGGTATGTTCAGTGCTTTCAGGAACATTGATATGCTCCTTGATGACTGATAGTTTAAAATCCTGCCGTATTCGTTCTGCGACTGCATTGGCTGCCAATGTGTGCGCATCGGGAAATACGAGGACAAGTATGGATTTTGCATACATCGGTTGGACGGCCTCTTTTTCAAGAGGCGTATTCGGAAACTTTGCCGATAGTTCAGTACAGCATTGTATGATTGATGAATCATTACAGGCTGTCAATATATATTGGAGACGCTCAAAAGCTTCTCTATATTTTTTAAGACAAAATTCAAAATAAGCAGCTCTATATTGATAGAAGTAGTTTGCCGAATCGAGCTGCAATCCTTTGATAACGGTTTGATAGGCTTTTTCATACTCTTGTTTTTCAGCATATATGTCGGATAATGTAAAATAGACATCGACATATTTCCGGGCAGAAACATTGAACATTCCGTCAAGCTCCGCAGCTTGACGTTCCAATTCATGTAGGTTGTTGCTCTGATTTTCAATTGACGGATTATTTGCAGTTGACCGGTTATTTGATGTACACGCACAAAATAAAAAAAATGTGATGACGCCAAATATTGTTCGGTATTTATTTTTTCTTTTCATCTTTTTTGCTTCTCTTTTTAGTTTTGAGAGAGTTTTCTTAGGTTTCTTGGGGATGTCCCAAAAGTTGGTTACTTTCGGAACATCCCCATCGAGTTTAAAATTAAGTCTTTATACAGCAATGACTTAATTTTAAACGTCGCATCTAAATCTAAGGAAACTGTCCAAAAACTGAAGTTTTTGGACAGCCCCTC
>CAUVKE010000033.1:0-8149 GCA_963552415.1 uncultured Treponema sp. | reverse complement strand
CAGGATACTTCGGATAAGCTGTATGCGTATCTCAGTAAGCTCAATAAGGCTCCCGGTCCGGAAGATAAGATATCTAAAACCCAAAGAGTGCAAACCTCTTATGACCGCCTTATTAAATAGGAAGTCTCTAAAAACTATCATTATTTAGGTTTTCTCTAGGGAAGTTTATATACGGTACATCAAACCGAGAGGACTGTATTTTTATAGGAGCTATATATGAATATTTCATCCGAACTTTTAAAAAAGTTTGAAAGCGACTACCGTGCCGATCCGTCGAATGCGGTTATCGCAGGGGCTGTCGCTAAGAACGGCATCGAGGACGCATCGTTTAACTATGATGTCCGCCGCCGTCACAATTTCTATTTTTCCGACGAAACGGAGCGCGGAGAAATTACCAATCAAAAAAAGAGCGGACGCTGCTGGATGTTTGCTTCGCTGAATGCCGCCCGTGTCGAAACAATGAAAAAGCTCAACCTTGAAACCTTCGAGCTTTCCCAGAACTACACGCTGTTTTGGGATAAACTCGAAAAATCCAATTACTTTTTTGAAAGCATTTTGGAAACGCTGGACGAACCGCTCGAAGGGCGGCTGCTCGCGCATTTGCTGGCTAATCCTATTCAGGACGGCGGACAGTGGGATATGTTCTCCGGTATTCTGCAAAAATACGGTGTTGTGCCCAAGGATGTGATGCCGGAAACGTTCCATTCTTCCGATACGCGCTTCTTTGTTGCCGAATTAACGCATCGTCTCCGCAAATATGCGCAGCTGTTGCGGGATGAGCATAAGGCGGGAAAGTCTATCAAAGAACTCCGTGCAGACAAAGAAACCTATCTTTCGCATGTATACAGCTTTTTGGTTAAGGCGCTCGGTGAACCTCCCCGCGTATTTGACTTTGAATGCCGCGACAAGGATAAGAAATTTCACAAGGCAGAGCAGATTACGCCGCAGCAATTCTTTAAGGAATATGTCGGCTGGAATCTGGCCGATAAAATCAGCTTAATCAATGCGCCGACGGCGGATAAGCCCTACGGCAGAGCCTACACGGTAAAATTCCTCGGTACCGTGAAAGAAGCGGAACCGATTCACTACATCAACGTGCCGATCGAAGCGCTCAAAACGGCGGCCATTAAATCGATTAAGGCCGGAAAACCGGTCTGGTTCGGCTGCGATATGGGGCCGTATATTTGCCGACCCGAAGGCATTATGGATACCGAAGTATACCTCTACGATAAAACACTCGGCGAACTACCTGAGTTCACCAAAGCGGAACGGCTCGATTACGGCGACAGCCTTCTTACCCACGCGATGGTGCTGACCGGCGTCGATCTGGATAAATCAGGTAAGCCGATTAAATGGCAGGTAGAAAATTCGTGGGGAGATGAATCGGGTAAAAAGGGAATGTTCTCGATGTCCGATGCATGGTTCGATGAGTATACCTATCAGATTATGGTAGAAAAGACCTTTGTTGAGCAAAAATGGCTTGACGCCTTAAAACAGCCGCTTGTACAGCTTGAGCCGTGGGATCCGATGGGCGCCTTGGCACGGATATAGGAAAGCGGGTTATCAACTCGGATTTTACGATGTTTTTAGATAAGCCATAATGATGGAAAGACTTATCTAAAACCGTCGAGCATTTCTATTCCGAAGGAAGCAAAATATTTTTCACTGTCTTCTGCCCGCTATGCAGGTGGAAGACAAAAGCTTATAGCAAAAAACTTTCTTCGAAAGCAATATAATAAGATTGTTCAAAACAAGTTCTTAATTTTTCATTTACATATAATGGGAAAACGGGAGTTTTTAGAAGTTCCCTATAATATCAATACACCTTGATTTTTGTCTTATAGGTACGATATATTGTACTCATAAGGAGGTAGATATGGATGCAATTACATATTCGGATTTACGCCGCAATTTAAAAACATACATGGACAAAGTTTACAATGACTATGAGCCTTTGATAATATCAAGGAAAAATTCGGAAAATGTGGTTCTTTTATCGATACATGAGTATAATAGCCTTATTGAAACCGATTATTTGCTTAGGAATGAGGCGAATGCAGCTCATTTAAAAAAATCAATTGAACAGCATAAAGCCGGAAAAATACAAAAACACGAGTTATTGCAAGATGAATAAACTCTTTACAGATGAGGCTTGGTCCGATTATATCTATTGGTTTAATACAGATAAAAAAATTTTTATGAAAATAAACGATTTGATAAAAGAGATTGAAAGGACGCCGTTTACAGGCACGGGTAAACCTGAGCTGTTAAAATATTCTTTGTCCGGGTATTGGTCAAGAAGAATAAATCATGAACATAGAATCGTATATCAAATAGAAAGGCAACAGTTAGTATTTATCTCTTTTAGGTATCACTATGAAAAATAATTTAACCACCCATAAAACGGGTGGTGTTAATTTTTATAAGCTGTAATTACACAGAAAGACAGGCGGAGAGATGCTGTAACAGCTTTTCTCTGCCTGTTTTTTTTGTAGCAGAGGTTACGATTATTTCATCCTTGTTGCATTCAAAAAAGGACGCAAGGGCAAGGAGCTGTTTTGTCTGTTCATTTTTACTGAGCTTATCGGCTTTGGTTGCCGTCAAGACAGCGGGTATGTTGTGCTCCCGGAAAAACTGTAAGGTTTGCAGCTCTATTTCAGCAGGATCCCGCCGGATATCCATCAATAAAAATACCGTTTTAAGTGTGGAGCGGGTTGTGCAGTAATCATACAGCATAGCGTCAATCCGCTTCCGTTCCGCTTGGGATACTTGCGCAAAGCCGTAGCCGGGAAGGTCGGCAACGCAAAACGATTCCGCATTTGGCGGCTTTCCTGCCGGGGCATTTACCGCAAAAAAATTGATTTCTCGTGTCATGCCCGGCTTTGAGCCTGTTTTTACGAGGTTCTTTCTATTAAGGAGCATATTGATGAGTGAGGACTTTCCCGCATTGGAGCGTCCAAAAAAGGCAAATTCGGGAACGCCTATCTGCGGGAACTGCTTGCTGTTAATTGCCCCTTTGATGAACTCGGCGGATACGATTTTGAGCATACCGGTTGTGAAAATTCCCTCAGCCTATAGTCCAAACAGGCGGGCGTAGGCGGCGAGTTCGGGCGGCATATCGTGCGATAAGACTTTTTTCGCAAGCACCTTACCGAGCTGAACACCTTCCTGATCGAAACTGTTGACATTCCAGGTAAAGCCTTGGAACATTACCTTGTTTTCGTAGTGCGCAAGCAGCGCGCCGAGCGCTTCCGGCGTAAGCGTCTTTCCGTAGATAAGGCTTGATGGGCGCCCTCCTGCAAAGCTCTTATTCGCATTATCATCCTGTTTACCGACTGCAAAGGCCGTTATCTGCGCGACAACATTGGCAAGCAGCTTTTGCTGACTGGTAGAGCCTTCGACGGTAATGTCTTTGCCGTATTGACTTTCTTCAAAACCGATAAACTGGAGCGGCACAATATCGGTGCCTTGATGCAGCAGCTGATAGAACGAATGCTGCCCGTTGGTTCCCGGTTCCCCAAAGATAACCGGCCCTGTTTTATAGTGAGCCGGTTCGCCGAAGCGGTTTACCGACTTTCCGTTTGATTCCATGTCGAGCTGCTGCAGATGAGCCGGGAAGCGGGAAAGCGCTTGGCTGTAGGGCAGGATGGCGGTGCTGCCGTAGCCGAGGATATTCCGTTCATAGACACCGATGAGCGCATCCATGAGCGCGGCATTTTCGGTATGGTTCGGCTCGAGGGCTTGCTTATCCGCTGCGGCGGCTCCGGCGAGAAGGGCGTCAAAGGTATCCGCCCCGAATGCGAGCGAAAGCACCGCACCTCCGCATACAGAAGTAGAAGAGTACCGCCCACCGATAAAATCATCCATATAGAAAGATGCAAGGTAGGACGGATTGTTGGCAAGCGGACTGCTTTCGCTCGTTACGGCAACCATTTGCTTTGCAGGGTTTAGTCCCGCCTCCTGCAAAAATTGCCCGACGAAGCGCTCATTGGTGAGCGTTTCGAGCGTCGTGCCGCTCTTTGAAACCAAGATAAACAGCGTCGTTGATAAATCTAGTGCGGAAAGTACCGCCGCCGCATCGTCAGGGTCTACATTCGATATAAAATGAGCGCGGAGCTTGAGCTTGTTATGCCTCTCCCCCCATGCTTTTAAGGCAAGGTACAACGCGCGCGGGCCGAGATCCGAACCGCCGATACCGATCTGTACAACATCGGTGAAGGGCTTACCGGACGGCGCGGTGATGGAACCGTTCCGGACTGCCTCTGAAAACTCACGGACTTTTTCTTGCTGCTCAAGATAAAAGGTTCGCATGTTTTTGCCGTTGTAGATAACATCATTTCCAAGCTGTCCGCGTGTCAGATGGTGCAGAACTTTCCGGTGTTCTCCCGTATTGACTTCTTCGCCTGAAAGGAGCCTCTCATACTTCAACTTTACTTGCTGTTCGTTCGCGAGTTCTTGCAGTAAGGACAGTAGCGTTTCGTCCACTTGTTTTGCAGCATAATTGTAGTGCATACCGGCAGCCATCGGTATGGAGTATTGCTCGATTCGGTTTGCGCCGCTGTCTCCTTTCATCAACTGCGTTAGATCAGGTATTTGTGCTTTCCGTAAATCTCGGAACAGAGAACATTCATCTAAGTTTTTCCACATAATCGTCTCCTTTGTATCTGAATCCTCTTGATAAAATGAGAAAAAACGTTAATCGAGTGAGGTAAAATCGCTATGTATCTTTCGCCTTTAATGCATCGTCATGGGCAAAATATTTTTCTTTTTTTAAATGGATGAGCGTAAAGAATAGTATCCCGACCAGCAAAAGTCCGATAAGCGTTGCAAATGCCATTAATCCTTGTAAAATGATGGCAAGTGTAACAAATATATCTATAATTATCTGTAAAATCATCACAATAGCTAATGCCCCTCGCGGCGAATAGCCGATAAGCATCAGCTTATGATGAAGGTGCATTCTATCACCTTCCCGTATCGGTTTTTTATCCCGTAGCCGCCTCCAAATTGCAGCGATCATATCGAAAATAGGCAGCATCATAAAAAGAGCTGCAAACGGAGCTGTAGCAGTTTCATATCCATTATTTCTCGGTACGAGCGGGAGTATTGCAAGCACAAAGCCGAGAAACTGAGAGCCTGCATCGCCCATAAATATTTTTGCTTTCGGACGGGAAAGATTAAAAAACAAAAAACCTATAATCGTAGCGGCCAATATGACACAAGTATGGATCATAGAAAAATGAGGCGACGAATCTTTAAAAAACAAGAGAATATAGCTGATCAGCAGTGAAACGCTCAAACAACCGACTTGCCCGTCGATACCGTCCATTAAGTTTACGGCATTGGCAAGCCCTGCAATCCAGAGTACCGTTATCGGATAAGCAAAAATACCAAAGGGTATGGAAAGACCGGCAGGGGTAAAGCTGATGCGGGTAAAGCGGAACCCTGCATAAGCGACGATACATCCTGCAAGTAATTGAATGATAAGTTTATGAATCGCCCGCCAGTTTTTTAGGTCATCCCAAAGCCCCATAAAAAAAATTAAGCAGCCTCCGATAATAATGGCCGTGAATTGGCGGGTTATAACGATACTGCCCGGAAAGGTGAAGTAGATGATAAAGACGCTCAACACAAAGGCAAAAAAGAAACCGACACCGCCTAAACGCGGAATTTTTCCTGAATGTATTTTTCTACCGCCGATGTCATCGTATAAATTGTGCCGTTTTGCAAAAAGAATTACGAGATATACAAAAAAGGCTGATATGGTGCAGGGTATTAGCATTGTGAAAAGGATAAACTGCATATTTGTCAGTCGCATTAAAACCTCAGTGAAAAACGATAAATAACTTTTCGTTCTGGTTTCAGGTAAAACACATCGTTCCGATAACGCAGCTCACCTACGGCCGATATAATAGCCGATTAAGCCGGAAGATACAAGTGGCACACTTTCGGAGTATTACCCCCGTTTTTGCGAGAATATGCATGAGCAAAGGTAATGAGTTCATCGTCAATTGCGGAGCGATCGGGGCAATCGCATCAAAAATAGTAGACCCGTTCGATAACTCTGTCGTCGAACGGGTCTGTTTTAAGCGGTGGTTCCGGGGTATGTTATTACATCGACGGATAAGAACCTTCCCAAACAATTTTTTTGTACATATCGGGATCGGTATCTCCTTCCGTTGAAAAGCACAGTATCTTTGAGTTCTTATCGAGCTTTAATGCCGTGCGTAAATCCTTCATATCATCGTGCTGCATAATTGCGGATAAGAGGCCGAAGGGCACCGCGCCGGATTCTCCTGAAGTAACCGGCGTATCGCCTTTGATGGGGGCTGCAAGCATACGCATACCGCGGGCGGAAACCCAATCGGGTGCAGAGACAAAGCAGCTGCTATTATTTTTGAGGATGTCCCAAGAAATGGTGTTTGGTTCGCCGCATGCGAGTCCTGCCATAATGGTTTGCAAGTCTCCTGTCACAAAATGCGGTTTGCCATCGGCTGCCGCCGCTGATCGGTACAAGCAGTCCGCAGCGCGGGCTTCCACTACGACGGTAATAGGACAATTGTCGGGGAAGAGGTTTTTAAAATATCCCTGTACGGCGCCCGCGAGTGAGCCGACTCCTGCTTGTACAAAGATATGGGTTGGCCGGTCTATGCCTGCCGCTTTGAGTTGTTCTGCGGCTTCGAGCGCCATGGTGCCATAGCCTTGCATAATCCATGCAGGGATTTCTTCGTACCCGTCCCATGCGGTGTCCTGCACCATAACGCCGTGTTCCGTTTTTGCGGCAAGTGCGGCTGCCATGCGCACGCATTCGTCATAGTTGACCTTTTCGATAGTAACTTTTGCGCCTTCTTTTGCGATGTTATCGAAGCGGGTCTTGGTGGAACCCTTGGGCATCAGCACAACCGATTTTTGGCCGAGCCTATTTGCAGCCCACGCCACGCCGCGTCCGTGGTTTCCATCGGTTGCTGTAAAGAAGGTTGCCTGTCCGAATTCTTTCCGTAGTTTTTCCCCGGTTAATACATCATAGGGCAGTTCCGAAACATCTTTTTTAAGTTGTTTTGCAATGTATTTCGCCATTGCAAAGGAACCTCCGAGTACTTTAAAAGCATTCAAGCCGAACCGCCACGATTCATCTTTAATAAATACCGACCCGACACCGAGCATATCCGCCATATTTTTTAACGGAACGAGCGGTGTCGGCGCATACTGCGGGAAACTTTTATGAAACGCATAGGCCTTATTGATTTCATCTAAAGCCATTACCGCGAGTTGTTTGTTGTCCGTTTTCGGAAGCTTATTTTCCGACCAAAGAATCTTTTCCATAAGATAACTCCTTTTAATCGAGGGCGGCGAAAGAGAAATCAACAACCCCGACACAGAGTCGCGGGGGTATAAAACTTTCCGCACAAATTACCTTTTGAGGTATCCTCGATTTTATGCAAAAAAATTTTGTTAGAATCAAACTATTTATGAGATAATCATAACATAGATACAAGATATGTCAAGTTTCCTTGTAGTCTAAAGCTCCGTTGTTCAATGCCGAAACTATAGGTAGCTGTAGGATATATCTAAACATCGAACCTTTTAGGTGTTTCCTATACAATGCCGTCTGCTGCAAGTAAATAATTCTTTTTATCGGTGTATGGCATTTTTTTCATTATGTGGAGGGTAATGTATGAAATTGTATTCAATCAAGAGTAATCCGGGGGACATTTCTTATTTTTCAATCCTGAACGAAACGGACAAGGGATATTTTATCCGCATCTGTCATGATAAAGAAGGATATGAGAAAATCAGCGAAGAATTTCTTGACAACGATATGTTTGCCTTGTGTTTGCGCACAGGGTATATCAGCGAAGTTACTTCAGAAGCTCACGGAGTCGCTTAATCGATTTATCAAGGCAACCGCACAATAATCCGATGCGGTTGCCTGTATTTTTTAAACAAAAACGTGTTCATAGCGCCGCTTTATAGATTGCAAGAACATCAGCTGCCGTTAAGGATTGGAAACCGCGGATTTTTCCGCTGATGCCCCTGTGTATCACTGCAGCTTCCGCCATCTCTTTCAGATGTTCTTCACCGATTCCTACCTCATGCAGCGTCATCGGAATACCGAGCGATGCAAAAAATTCCGATGTCTTATCGATGG
>CAUVKE010000032.1:0-8183 GCA_963552415.1 uncultured Treponema sp. | reverse complement strand
CATCGAGCGGTTTTTCTGCGATAAGGCCGCGAACAGCTTCAATCTCCCGTGTTACGCTGCGACCGTCCGCGTAATTGACACTTTGAGAAAAAGAGGGTGTAACAGAGGTACAGGCGCCGAAAGTAACCAAAAGTACAATCAGTGCGGATATGTTATACAAAAACCGACCCAATCTCACTTTTGTCCCTCAACTTTCACAGGAGCTGCCCGATCGGGAATGCGCAACATTTGAACAAACACAGCGCCTTCGGAACGGACGGCATAGAGCTCATAACTTCCGATTAATATTGTCCGCGCTTCCACATCGGAATCGGTATCCTTGAACAACGCTGTCAGTTTTTCAGCGACTTTATCGGAAAAAGCGGGGCGCATTTCGAGCCAATATACATTATATGAAGGATCTTTTATCAGCGGCATACTCGTTTTGCCGATAGTCAAGCGTTCCGGGATTCCTTTTTTATAGTAGACCGACACCGGCAGTCCCGAATACCGATGCTTCCACACCGTCTGAGCATTTCCCGACGGAAACTGTGTATACTGAATTTCCGGCGTTCCGTCTTCATTTTCATCCCAATTTTTTATGACCGTTCCGTCCGTCTTGTAGAGTTCATAATATTCAAACAACTTATTTTTATTGATATCAACCGAAATTTTATCGAGCTTTCCCTGTTTGCCGTATTGCTCCAGCACCTCAAAAAATCCGTCTCCGTCATGGTCATATTCTTTTTGTGCAAGTACGCCGTTCCGGTACCGAGCAAGTGCAAGCGTTTTCGTTCCCGTCTTTATTTCAGCCGAAATAATCCGGCCGTCTTCAAAGTGCATCCGCATAACCGCATTTGTATCCGACGGCGCAGGTTCTTCACTATATAATACCGAAAAGATAAAATCGTGCTCTTGCAGCAGGCGGGCGTTGTTGCGTAACCGCAGCGTAAAGAAAGCAGGAGCTTCCGCATCGGTATCGCGCAGCCGTAAATCAAGTTCAGTCTGAACAACCGGTTCCCATCGAAGTGCAAGCGGACGCATGATATACTCCCGCCTTTCCGCCTTTTGCACAATCGAATGTACTGCAGGATAGCTGTCATATTGAACGGCATAACCGTTCTTCTGCGTAACAATAAGATCGGGAGCGCCGAAATTACACTGCACCTGATATTCATACACCTCATCCTGATTGAGATCAAAAAAGGCCGATATGGGGCGTCCCTGTTCAAAGAAAACAGCCGCATTGGAAATGCCGTCGCGGTTATCATCCTCTAAGAGCACGCCGCTAAACGTTTTAAGACGGTTGCCGATTTCCTTTCTCATAGCATTCGTGCCGGTAAGTCGGCACAACTCAATCAGCTGATCAGAATACAAGGCGGATATGGGCGCTTTACCATTTGCCTTTTGCGGCAGATGACCGGTAACGGTGACGTCAAAAAATTCTTTAATAGCAGTCTTTTCATCGATAACACCATAGCGAAGCTCCGCGAGTACTGCAGCAAGCTGTGTCCGTGCATCAAGCTTCCGATTGTCCGACGCGTGCATACTACGGTAGACTTTTAAACGGCGGCTGTTTTCCTTAGGGTTAGGATCAAAGGGAGCGGCATACACTGCCAGCGACGGATCCTGCTCAATCCAGACATAGAGTTGCTGCAAAAGAGTGTCGGCAAGTTTTTTCCCCGCGCGAGTCATCGCTTTATCCCGCTCCTGTAAAAAGAACAGCCGAGGGAACCGAACGTCAAAGCTCCAACGACTCAACGCAGTTTCGATTACATCCCGCGCCTGCCCGTCACGCCCTAACCCATAGAGCGCAGAAGCGCGGTAAAAGTCACGGTCGGCGGTATCAAAGGCAAGTGAGTCCAATACTTGAATTGCCTCGTTGTAGCGTTCCGTTTCAGTATAAAGGCGGGCAAGCAGTAGAACGAGATTGTCCCGGTTATAGATACGCAACTTTAACCCCGAAGTCAGAGCCGCTTCCGCAGCATCGAGACATTGTGCGCGTGTACCGTTCAACTGAATAAGGCATTGAGCCTTCAAATAAAAGAAATCCGCAAAGGAATCGTCAAAAGTCATACCTTTTTCGACATATTCAAGAGCTTCCGCATAGTTTGCATCGGTATAGAGCGCTGCGGCTTTTTGTAAATATTGCAGCGCATACGAGGTATTCATTTGCTGCAGTTCGCGGTTTACCGTTTGCGAATACACTGTCATTGCAGGTAGTAAAAATACCAGCAGCGTTTCTATTAAAAGGATTCTCCGTTTTATAGTCTTGAGCATTCTATTGTTCCTCCACAAACCAGTTTCTATATCCAAGGAAGCTGCCATATAAAGCGCGTATACGAGTACGCCTCCGAATACAAGTGTCCTCTATGATAATCGGCAAAAGTTCGCGCGCAAGTGAATCAACCTGCCATTCATTTAAAATTTTTTTTACTTCTTTTACATTTCCGGATTTCATTTGAATCCGATCGCCGCCGCGCCTCGATCTGACGGAAATGGGAAGCGTAAAAGGGCCTATTCCACCGCTTTTATCCTCACTATCCCGCACAAAGATACCGTTGACAGTGGGATAAACTTCCAACTGCCCCAAAGGATACGCATACTCGCCGCATTGCGGAATAGTAAGAAAGTATGACTTTTGATTATACAGCGTAAGATAGGCCGTACTGTCAAAAAGTAAGATACGAGCACCGCGGCGTTCCAACCGGAGAGCTCCGGCAGCAGCAATCTTTGAGCGAGTATCCGTTTGCTTTTCCGGAATAATCAATGCGGCCGCCGACACATCCGACACCGCCGATGCTTCCGGCGCCGCTCCATCCGATGCCTCTGATGCAGCCACACATTCTGACGAAAGCCGAAGGAGTATGCCCAGCGGAACCCGTGTCCCAATACCGAGCCGGCGGCACCCCTGTTCAAGTACCCTGAGCCGCAGCGCGGGATGGAGCAACTCAAAGAAATCCGCCGCGATTACAAGCGCACCGTGTTTGCATTGCTTCCAATCCGCCGCGTCGTCCGCACCGGAAAAGTTTGCGCGCGCCGCTGCCAGCATTTCCTCGCAAAATGAGCGATCTAAACTAATCCGCTGCAGTGTTTTATCCAGTCCGGTACGCCACCCGCCAAAGGTCATAGCCAATGCCGGCGCCAGATGATGCCTAATTCGGTTGCGCAGATACGTATCTTCCGCATTGGTGGAATCCTCGCGCCATTCGATACCCTGCTGCCGTAAAAAGGCCTCGATATCGCTCCGATCTACCGTGATAAGAGGGCGTAAATACCGTCCGTGCCGTACCGTCATCACGGATAAACTTGCCGTGCTGCCGCCTTGGAAGAGCCGCATCAGAACCGTTTCATATACATCGCTGCGGTTATGCGCCGTTACGATATAGTCGGCGCCAACGGAAGCGGCGGTTTCTTCAAAAAGCCGGTATCGAAGCGTACGTGCGGCATCTTCGGTTCCACGGCTTCGCTCCTTTGCATAACGCGCCACTTCTCCGGCGGGGATTTCCGCAACGACACAGGGTACCGGCGGATCCAAACGGCTGCACAATTCGGCGACAAAAGCTGAATCCGCAGCGCTTTCTTTCGCACTGCGGATATTATGATTAACCGTAACTACGGTTAAACGGCAGTGAAGCTGCGCCTGTAATCGATGAAAGGCTAACAGCAACGCCGTAGAATCAGCCCCGCCTGAGCAAGCAAGAAGAAATCGGCAAGGAATATGTGTTAAAAACGGTTTAATATTGTCAAATACGCCATCGACGAGGGGATGAGAACACATATAATGAGGAGCATAAAACGTTTTTAAGGAAAAGACAAGAACAGAATAGAAAAAAGCGCAGGCGTTAGACCTGCGCTTTGATAAGGTGATTATGCCTTTGCTTCCGGAGCGGCGGCATCCGCAGGGGATTCTGCCGCTTCGTCCGCAGCAGCAGCGGGAGCTGCCTCTTTGGTAAATTTAACCATTGCAACCGCTAAATCGGCATCCGTCAAAACCTTAACACCTTCGGGAACTTTAATATCCCGAACGTGAATCGCTTCGTTAGCGCCGAGTTTTTCAACATTAACCACAATACGCTCGGGCAAGTTACGCGGCAAACATTCAACTTCAAGTTCTGCAATACCGGTTTCCAAGACGGCGCCTTGGCGGCATGCTTCGGGAGATCCGGAAAGCCGGATCTGGATTTTAGTCCGCAACAGCTGACCACGTTCAACGGCATAGAAATCAGCATGGTAAACTTTGTCGTTTACGATATCATATTGATAATCTTTGATAAAAACCTCAAATTCGTCTTTGCCGTCAACTTTAACGGTAATAAGCGTACTTTCGGTAACTGTTTTGAATAATTTTTCAAAATCCCGATAGGGGACATCAATAGCTGTTGAACGGCCTGCATTATCATAAATAACTGCAGGCAAACGACTGGCTCTGCGGCACTGCGCAGCAGCAGCTTTTCCAAAACCTGTTCGGCGGCAGGCAGCCAAAACTCTTTCTTCCATAATCAGGAACTCCTTTGCATACAAAGCAAACAAGAGGCTCCTTCCGTATGAAAAGCCCCTTTTTTATATTTACATTCATAAAAAAGTCGACGCGCCCTATCGCCCTTGCTTGTAAGAGAGTAAAACAGCATCTCCTTCATACTGGGACGGTAGGATTCGAACCTACGGAATGACGGCACCAAAAGCCGTTGGCTTACCACTTGCCGACGTCCCATTATAAAAAACCGTACATTCATGCACAGTAATTTCTACTTCTTTTAAGAACCGATTTTCACAAAATCGGTTCTAGCTTTCTGCACAAACCCCGTATGCGGAAAGTATCTTTTCTTGCAATACCGATCGGAATTCAGGCGTTATCGGATGCGCAATATCTTTATACGCGCCGGTTTTAGTTCTGCGGCTCGGCATCGCAATAAAAACCCCCTTTTCTCCTTCAATCAGCTTCACATTGTGCAATACGAAGCATTCATCAAAGGTAACGGTTGCATAAGCCTTTAATTTGCCTTCAGCTACAGTCTTCCGAATTTGGACATCAGTGATCGTCATACTATGCCCCTCCTTACGGTATATTCATTATATACCGCAAAGTATTCTTAGGCAAGTAAAAGAAACGGTTTACACCAGCGCCATCTTTTTAGCAAGGTTTGAAAGGCAGAAGTCATAAGATTTTCAGAACCAAACAATCCGAACACAGCCGAGCCTGAACCGCTCATCTGCGCAAATTCCGCACCTTGTTCGTAGAGTTCCTTACGCGCCTGAGCAATAACGGGGTAACGCTGCTCAAGCACCGGCTGAAAATCATTTACAAAACGCCATACTTTAAACGGCGCCTGATACTGCGCAACCAGCTTTTCATATCCCCATGCTTCATGTTCACCGGAAAGCATTCCTTTTTGTTGATCCAAAAGCGAATACGCTTCTTTCGTTGAACTCTGCACATCCGGCCAAATCAGTATACCGAAACAGTCGGTGCGGGCTTGTATCGGCTCAAAGAGTTCACCCCTCCCCGTAACGACCCCTGCCGACTCCTTCAGAAAAAACGGAACATCGCTTCCAACCTGCAAGGCAAGCGCTGTAAGCTCGGTATCGCTCAACGGCATTGCAAAAAGCTTATTCACGGCCGTCAGCAAGGCAGCCGCATCGGAAGAACCTGCTCCCAACCCGCTTCCCGCAGGAAGATTTTTTATTAACCGAACCCGAATACCGGCATCAACATCAGTTGCATTACGAAACGCCTCCCATGCTTTGGTCAGCGTGTTATCGGCTGGTACAGACAGCAAAGGGGATTCGACCGTACAACCGTGTGAAACGCTCGACTTTTCTAGAGAAAGATAATCCGCTATTGAAATACGCTGAAAAATACTTTCGAGGTTATGAAAGCCGTCTTTTCTTTTTGCCAGGACCTTTAGATGAATGTTAATCTTTGAATATGCGCAAAGACTAACCACATCGGTACTCATGCTTGAAGCATTATTCATATATTATGAGTTTTGTCAATACGGAATGACAGATCTGTGTAGACCTTTTAAAAATGATGAATTAATTAGTTTTTATAACTTACCTATAGAGCACAAAGACCCATTTGATAGAATTATGATTTGGCAATCAATAAAGTCTGATTATTATTTTTTATCTGTTGATACACAGGTTATAAAGTATAAAAAATATGGCTTAAAAATACTATCCTAACACCCGCTTCAACGCCGACAAACAGGACAAGCCTTGTTACAGGTCAAGCGAATGTTAGGTTGATGCTTACAACACAGAGGATAAAAAATGAAAAGAAAATTTATAACACTAATTTTTCTGATTATAATTTTTGGAAAAATAGTGGTTGCACAAAATACTAAGAATATTCAGACAAAGGATTCAATAACTATAACAGAGTTTTGCTCCCTTAATCTCAATAAGGAAATAAGCGTAAAAATTAAAGATGAACTTTCGTCGGAAAAAATTCACAATCTGATGTCGGCCTGTAATAGTGATGAAAAAGGTAAAATCGGTCCTATCGACTTGGATTTGAGTAATTGTATATTTAAAAATAAAGAATGTAATATTTTTATTACAAATCTAAAAAATGTCAGGTCTCTGGTACTGCCGAAAACTACAAAAACCATCACCTTCTGTCTTGCCTCAGATATGGAGAATATAATTCTGCCCGATGGGCTTGAGCGAATCGAAAAACAAGCATTTTTCAGAACTAAGCTGAAATCTATAGAAATTCCGGAATCGGTTCAGTATGTAGGAGCGCTTGCATTCGGTGATATAGAAAATTTGCAATACATAAACATATTTAATAATCCGCATAAGACAAAATGGTCTTACATTAGGAATAAATGGAATGATGCAAAAATACTTGAAGACGATGCAGTTTTTCTTCCGAAAGAAAATGATTCTAAAGAAAAATACGGTATAATTCGGTTTTCAAAAGCTGATTATCATAGAGCGTTTGACACAGTTGACATGGAAATTTATCTAAATAAAAAGCCCGGGGAAAATCAAAAAGCCGTCTTACATTTTTATGATGCCCATAACGAAAACGAAAGCGCCGGTGACATAGAAATTGAAGTGAAGAAAGGTAAGAAAACGATTACAATAAAAAAACATCCTGCAGCAAATTTCTTCATTTCTGAAACTGACGATTATTACACTATCATAAATGAGTGCGGTGATTATTGGATAAAACTCCGCTGCGAAATTGAATTCTCCGATGGTACAACAATTCCTCTGGAAGGTTTTTGTTATATTTATGAAGAACCGATTCCCGCCGGTATATCATAAAATAATCGTCTAATACCGTTTTCAAAGTCGACAAAACGAACAAGCAGCAAATGCAGGCTAAGCGAATGTTATAAAAAACGAAAGGAAAAAAAAATGGATTCAAAAAGAATAGACGATAGAATTGCAAAAACAGAAGTTGTAGAGCTTTAGACAGATGAACACTATTGATTTTAATCAAAATGATAAATTAGTTAATCAACTTAATTTTATTATAGAAATAGATAAAGTTAAACATATTTTCCGGCAATCAAAATTATTTAATTCCGAAAGATTGGAAAATGATGCCGAACACTCTTGGACAATTTCAATCATGTGTATTTTGTTAAAAGAATATGCCGATTTTGAAGTTAATATTGAAAAAGTTATTTCAATGCTATTAATCCATGATATCGTTGAAATAGATGCAGGAGATACCTTTTTATATTCCTCACAAAGAGATGAATCTTATAATAATGAAAAAAAAGCAGCGGATAGAATCTTCGGTTTATTGGAACCGGATCAAAAAAAATATTTTTTAAGCTTATGGGAAGAATTTGAAGAAAGAAAAACGAATGAAGCAAAATTTGCTTCCGTATTTGATAGATTGGAACCGATAATTCAAAATTATATGTCTGAAGGTTATTCTTGGAAGAAAAATAACATAACATATGATATGATAATAAATAAGAATATGCATATTAAAGACGGCTCGGAAAAAATATGGAATTTTGTCCTGCTCTTATTGGAAAAAGCCGTTGAAAAAGGATATTTAATCAAAAAATAGCATTGCTATCTTGACAGTCAAAAAAGAATTATGTATACTAAATAAAATAGCAGTGCTATTTTATTCGTGCGGAGGGTTTAATACCCCGACGCTCTGCGTCGTAATAAAGGGTATTAAAGCCGACTGCAACCACCTTATGAGAACATACAGTGCGAAACAT
>CAUVKE010000031.1:0-8268 GCA_963552415.1 uncultured Treponema sp. | reverse complement strand
CAGCCATCCGGTTAACGGCTTGCCTACACGATGCACAGCATAAAAGATGCACCTTGAGTCCTGCCGACATCGCTCCGTTTTTATCAAGTAAAAGATACTGATCTTGAAAAATATCACAATTCATAGCATCTCCATCCATTAATTGCTAATTACGCACAACGACCGGATACGGGAACATCGTACCCCGATGGGTGTACTCAAAAATCGTCCGGTCTTCTTTAAGGTATTCCCGTAAAATCTTCTTCGCGCGGAAAATATGGGATTTAATCGTATTCAACGGCAGTTCGGTAACAGCCGCAATGTCGGTATAACTCATGTCATAAAAGAAGTAAAGGTCGATACAAATACGGTAACTATCGGGCAAACTGTTTACAGCCTCACGCACCGACAAGATGATACAGTCATTGAGATGCTTTTCTTCGGGATTATCTCCCCGGTACTCAATTTCAGCACCGTCTGCAAGCGAGGTATAGCTCCGCCGTTTTTTAGCCGAGTTAATGGCAGTATTATAGGCGATACGCATCAGCCATGTTGCAAACGGAGCCTCAGCGCGGAACGTCCCTAGTGCGGAGTATGCCTTGAGCATTACATCCTGTACAAAGTCTTCACAATCGTCGGTGTTGTCAAAAAAGCTCAGCCCAAGCATATAGACCCGTTTTTGATACTGCGCCGCCAACACGGCAAAAGCTTGCGTATTGCCGTTTAACACCGCTTTGCACACCTCATAATCCCGCAGCGTCTGATTAAGCCCTTCTTTTTTATAAACGGCGGCATAATCGGTTATCATATTCATCGCCTATCTCTCCGTTTTTCCTTCCGGCAAAGCAGCAGGCTTCCGTACTTCATTATCCCGGCTGTGATGCGTAACGGCATAAAAGAGGATAAGACTGATTCCAAGCGCCAGCGGGATAAGCCCGCCGAGTAAAATATAACCGATACCGGCAATAAGATAGAATAGTCCGAATAATACACAGCCGATAACGGTCAACATAATACCTAACAGCAAGCAAAAAAGGCGAATATTAACAGTAGGACGGATATAGGTGTTTGTCTTAATTTGAAGCATAATTTGTCTATGTTGCCATAAAAAATAAAAAAAGACCAAAACACTGCCCATCACAATCCCGACAATCGGGATTACGGCGATAATAATCTGCACTGCAACCATTTTTACTGCTTCCTCCGCAAAGAAATACTCAAAACTCACCGGAGTTTTTGAAGTTCATCTTTTGGGAACCTCCAAAAACTAACCGAGAAAAGTTATCCATTCAGTATCAGATTGATCAAATATAATTTGAGATTTTCTTTTTTTTGGCACAGTACTCTTTTCCTGAGAACCAATGACCACACCGATGTATCTACAAGTATAAAATTCATCTGCTTCTCATTTTTTTATAATCATAGTCTGAATCATATTCTATCTGACCAAACATTTGTATGAGCTCTTCCGATTGGCGCCTTTGGATAAACTCCTTTAAGGCGGTATTCACTGTTTCTTTTTTTGAACGATATCCGCCTATTTTATAAGCCGCCGTTTCGAGAAGTGTTTCACTTATTGCAAGATTCGTAGCCATAACAAACCTCCACACATATAGTATACACATAACATTGTGTAATTACAAGAAAAATACTTTTGTAATGAAATGAAAAAGTGCAATTAATAATCGATGGGGATGTTCCGAAAGTAACCAACTTTTGGGACATCCCCTGCGTAACAGTTTTTGGACATCCCCCGCTCTTCTTCATCAAATAATCATCTTTCTTTCATACCTTACTCTATCTTTTTTAAGGAGGTTTTTAGAGGTGCCCAAGTATATAAAAGCCCGTATTTTCTGCTCTTACTTTTATAATAACATTATGCAAAATCAAATTGCCGGATTACCACAGCATCAATCTTTTCAAAAGCATTGCAAAGCGGCAACATTTCGTTTGAGGGAACACTTACTTTTTACGGAAGACCGATTCCGTCAAATACGAGTAATTTTTAATGCTGCTCGGCTGCCTGTTTTACAGGTAGTTAGTGCATGATAATCTCCGCTACGGTTCTAAGCGGAGATGTATTGCTCAAGCAGTAGTGTACGGAATATTTCACAGTAAGCTAAATCTGGACAACTTTGTTTTTTTCCGCTATGCTTAGCGCTCTTGTATGGACTATGTAGAAAGTTTATTTAACACGAATTTTTTAGAGTATGCCAGTTATGTTATCCGTGACAGGGCAATCCCCGATGTAGAGGACGGCCTCAAGCCGGTACAGCGGCGTATTCTGCATTCTCTTTTTGAGATGGATGACGGAAAGTTCCATAAGGTTGCCAATGTCGTCGGCTACTGTATGAAGTATCACCCGCACGGGGACGCTTCCATCGGCAACGCATTGACGGTACTCGCCAATAAAAGTCTCTTTATCGACAAGCAAGGAAACTTCGGCAACCTCTTTACGGGGGACGAAGCCTCCGCCCCGCGGTATATCGAATGCCGCATCACCGAATTTGCAAAAGATATCCTGTTTAATCCCCATATTACGCGATATGTTCCTTCTTATGACGGCAGAAACAAAGAGCCGGTTGTATTCCGCGCCAAACTGCCGGTCGTACTGCTCATCGGGGCGGAAGGAATCGCTGTCGGTATGTCTACCAAGATACTCCCGCATAATATCCGCGAAATCATCGAGGCGGAAAAAGCCTGCCTTTCCGGTAAATCCTTTACGCTCTATCCCGACTTTCAGACCGGCGGGCTTATCGACGTGTCCGACTATCAGGACGGCAAGGGCAAGGTGCTGGTGCGGGCAAAGTTGGACACCTCCGACGATAAACGGATTGTTATCCGTGAACTCCCCTTCGGCAGCACTACCGAAAGCCTTATCGCTTCGATAGAATCGGCGTCGAAGTCGGGAAAGGTAAAAATTTCAGAAATTAACGACTATACGGCGGAGCAGGTCGAAATAGAACTCAAGCTGCCGCGCGGCGTGTACGCACCGGATGTTGTCGATGCGCTCTATGCGTTTACCGATTGCGAGCAATCGATCTCCTGTAATTTGCTGGTCATTCAAGACAATCTGCCGGTTCAAACGACTGTTACCGAGGTAATTAAAACCCACGCAAAACAGCTGACCGCCCTGCTGAAAGATGAGCTTTTGTATGAGCAGGAAATGCTGACCGACCGGCTGCATCTCAGAACACTCGAGCGGATATTTATCGAAGAGCGGATTTATAAAAAGATTGAAACGATGAAAACAGCCGAGTCGGTCATTAAGGCGGTTATCAAGGGGTTTGAACCGTTTAAGGCAGAGCTGATACGGGAGGTGACGGAAGACGATGTAGACCGGCTCCTCAAAATCCCTATTCGGCGTATTTCGCTCTATGACATTCAAAAAAACCGTGCCGAGGTACAGGAAATTTCCGCCCGGCTCAAAGAGATAGCCCGTCTTTTAAAGAACCTCAAAAAATATGCGCTCAGCGTCCTTGACGGAATCCTCGCAAAACTGCCGCCTGAAATCACGGCGCGCAAAACGGAGATTACCGGCTTTACCAAAGTAGATGTAAAAGAAGCCGTTAATCGCGATGTATCGCTCCGCTATGACGAAGCGACCGGCTACCTCGGCACCGCCGTAACTACCGGAAAAGAAATACTTAAAGTTTCGCCGTATGACCGCATCTTTATTCTGCGTAAAAGCGGAGTATACACCATTCTGGATGTACCCGATCGGCTCTTTGTCGATACCGGTATGTGGTATTGCGGCTTTGCTGAAAAAGAATTATTGTCACGAATCCTCTTTACGGTTATTTATAAAGATGAGAAAACGCAGTATCCATATATTAAACGGGCGCGGATTGAATCCTATATCTTGAACCGTGATTATCTGTTTGTACCGGATACGGCGACTGTGCTTTATGCAGGCACAGCGGAAAATTTTGAGTTTACGGTGCAGTATGCGCCCAAACCTCGTACAAAGAAAAATGAAGGGCACTTTAAAACCGCAGATTATCCCGAAAAGGGATTAAAAGCGCAAGGAGTACGTCTTGCAGAACGAGAAGCGGAAGCGGCGGCGCCGGTAACGAAAAAAAATACTAAAAAGTAAAAGGGAACCTCTAAAAACTTCAGTTTTTTAGAGGTTTTCCTTTATTTTAATTTGCGATGTTTTTAATAAGTCATTTATATTTATAGACTTATTAAAAACTCGACGGGCACCTCTAAAAATCTAACCGAGTTTTTAGAGGTGCCCAAAAGTCATTCCGATTTGGGACTGCCTAAAAACCGGTTTGCAATCCGCCTTGGAGGATATGGTAAATCATTTCCTTACGGGAAAAGCTGATAGACTTTCAGATTTTAAGCAATTTCCTAAATTACAATGCCTTGTAGGGAGGAACACTGCCTATGCAAACAATCAATGAACTGGGAACTTATACCTTTCAAGCGATGCTGGAAAATAGCATCAAGCGGTTTGGGGCACGTCCGGCGCTTTCATTTGTGTCGGGAGAGCCGATTTCATACAATGAAGCCGGTAAGCAAATAAAACAGCTGCAACAAAATTTGTATCGGCTTGGCGTTAATCCCGGTGATAAGGTCGCAATTTACAGCCACAGCGTGCCCCATTGGGGAATCGCCTATTTTGCAATTGTTACGATGGGCGCTATTGCCGTTCCGCTATTGCCCGATTTTACCGACAAAGAGGTCAAGGCCTGTCTGGAGCATTCCGAAACAACGGTGATTATCACTTCGGAAAAACTGATGAGCCGAGTACCCGAAGCCGTTTCCGTTCTTATCGATATTCAGGACTTTTCGGTTAAAAAGGGCGCGGAAATACGGAACGGCATTCCTCCGGAGTACGCCTGCAGGGAAAACGATACCGCTTCCGTTATTTATACGTCCGGTACGACGGGGCGTTCCAAGGGCGTGGAGCTTTCGCATAAAAACCTTGTCTGCAATGCAATCGCAGGGCAGTCCTGCCAACGCATTAACGAGTATGACCGGGCGCTTTCCATTCTGCCGCTTTCGCATGTCTATGAATTTACGATCGGCTTTTTGATGTTCTTTTTAAACGGCGCCTGCGTGTACTACCTCGAAGGTATTCCTTCGCCGCGGATACTCCTGCCTGCTCTGACGAAGGTGCGCCCTACGATGATGCTGAGCGTTCCTATCGTTATGGAAAAAATATACAAAAATAAGATACTTCCTGCGCTTACTTCCTCGCCGTTCCGTGCATGGCTGTATCATACTAAGCTCGGCAAGAAACTCCTTAACCGCCTTGCCGGAAAGCAGCTGAAAAAAACGTTCGGAGGACACTTGAAGTTTTTCGGATTGGGCGGTTCAAAAACCGATACAACCGTTGAAGAATTTTTGAGAGATGCTAAATTTCCCTATGTTATCGGCTACGGTTTGACGGAAACGGCGCCGCTTATTGCCGGTTCTACCGTCCGCCAAAGTGTTCCGGGCTGGATCGGTTACGCTATCCCCGATGTTGAGATAAAAATCGATAACCCTGATCCTAAAACCGGTATCGGAGAATTGTTGGTTAAAGGGCCGAATGTAATGAAAGGTTATTACCGCAACCCGGAACTTACAAAAAATTCATTTACCGAAGACGGTTGGTTTAAAACCGGCGATCTTTTTACAATGAATGAAAAAGGTCATCTCGCTATTAAAGGCCGGTCAAAAAACATGATCCTCGGTGCCAGTGGTGAGAATATCTATCCTGAAGATATTGAGTTTGTGCTGAATCAGCATCCGCTCGTAACGGAATCGCTCGTGGTTGAAGGGGAAAAATCTTCACTTGTCGCCTTCGTCCAGCTGGATGAAGAAAAAATTGCAGCCGAGGTGCAAAAAGAGCAAAATCAAGACAAAGAAGGCTCTGCCATTCAGAATCTGCAATCCGCCGTAGCGGGCGCTGTTTCCGGCTTGACGGATGCGATGGCTTATAAACGAGCGGAAATTTTGAACGAGATTAAATTTTTCGTTAATTCCAGTGTGAATAAGATGTCGCGGATCGATAAAATCGAACAGGTTGAAGCGTTTGAAAAAACCGCCAGTCAAAAGATTAAGCGGTATCTCTATCATTTTACGAATCGAGGAAAAAAAGAAGGCGAAGTTCCGGCAGGGGAATAACAGGATAATAGAAAGGTTCCCTTATAAATTTAATAGCCTGGCAGATATGATGCTGACACCGATGTTGGCAGAACCATTATTTTACAACTTACCGATACCTCTAAAATTTCAACCGTCCCCTTGTTCAATTAGAAAAAGTATGCGATAATATCAAACAAATGGCTGTTAGTGTAAGACTCCCGGATATTTTACGCACTTATGCTCTGCGTTTTAATAGTCCATTTGTTGGGATTAGTGAATTAACCGATTATTTACGAAAGTATGCTCAAAAAAATATAGCTGAAAAGCCGGATGTTGCTTCTTTCATTGATATATCGGAAACAAGATTGGTAACGGAACTGGAAGCTCTTGAAGCGGAAGGAAAAGTAGAACTCATTGACGATAAGCGGAAAGGTAAAATTGTCTTTGTTCCGTTCTATTTCATCGATAAGATAACCCGTCAGTATGAGACGATTCGTGAAAAACCGGAATTGCCTTTTCCACTTGCAAGTGCGATACCGCAGAATTTTTCCAAGCGTTTCCTTCGTTATATTAGGATAAATACCGATTTTACCGAGTTACAACCGGAAGCGGAAAATGATACATTTCTGTATCAGCTTATATTTCCTGATGACACCCCTCCGCTCATCTTTCCCGGAAATTTTTCTACCGATCAGATGCTCGATTTTGCGATTGCAAAACTACGGTTTTTCTTCCAGAAAGATGAATTACGGGATTTTATCCAAAAAAAATTGATAACGGCAAACCCCGGGAAAGAATACTCAATTAGAAAGTTCATTCTTACGATTCAAGCCCACTCTTCCGAGGCAATGTACACATTAAAAAAATCGGGTGATGTATATTTGTATTGGAGCTATCTTTGTTCCGTCGTAAAACAGGAATTTTCAAAGAAAACCGAAAAATTGAGTGATGAAATCACCATTTTGCAAGCTATCTTTATTATTGAATACCTGAATAACTATTACCGGAATGCGACACAGCAATCGCTTCAACGGGAAACCGCATTAAAGAATCTTGATCTAGCGCTCCAAAAACCTCCGTATTATTTTAATAAGGCTGCTATAGTTAATTTTAAAGATTCCCGCGGAGTACCGCTGCTTGGCCAATACAGCCAAAAGGATCTTGAGGAATATATACAGGAAAAAACCAGTTCGGACGGTGATAGTAATTTACCCGATCTTCTTAGTTTTAAAACTCCCGATGGGGAGCGGTACTACATTATGTTGGATAAAGCGGTACCGCTGATTATCTCGTTGGTAAACGATAACCGAAAAAAATTGCGGGATGTTTGTTTAAAGAAGTGGTATCAGCAGCTGATACGATTTGAACAATCCGAAGCAATGCATACCGATTCGGCATTTAACCAATTATTAAAGACTTTATGTGCGGAATACGTACCGGTTTTGTATACCTTACTGGGCGCCCCGTTTATTCCAATGCTTTCAGCTGATAAACGTATTACGGAACATCAAGCTGCAGAAATTCGGAGGATATTTTCCCGTGACCGGTTATTGTCCTATATCGACTTATTTATGATGAATAGGCAAGAACTTTTAACGGATGCAAAAATTCTGTTGCCTTTTTGGTACACGATTCCTATCATCTCTTCCATTATTGCTTTCTTTATGCGTCCAAAGAAGGATCGTCGCACCGCTCGAACAGAAGATGCTAAGACCGAAACTATGCCGCAGCAACCGGGAACCACTAATAAAAAAATTTCACCACGGGAAATTGCGAGCGAATTACAGGCCGAGTTTATTCCTGCAAATAAAAGCCTACAAGATTGTATTATTGAGCAGCTCGATCTGTGGAATACGATTATCGATCCGGCAATTAGAAAGCAAAATACTGATGATGTGAACTCCTTTATCAGAGATCAGGTCAAGATAGCGCACAGAACGCAGTCTTTTGCTAAACTGACATCCGGTCGCATTCGTAATTTGGCGGATGCAATTGTTAGCACTCCGGGTTTAGCAAAAGTAAAAAATAAAGGCGCATTAAGACTTTATACGGAATATTATATATTATGGCTTGTGTTGCATTCTGTGTAACGAGAAAAGTACACCGGATGATCGGTAAACGATGCATTTCATATTTTATGGAGGAAATTGGTATGGCTATACTACATTTAAATCAGGAAAATTTTGACAAGACAATCAACGGTGCCGA
>CAUVKE010000030.1:0-8313 GCA_963552415.1 uncultured Treponema sp. | reverse complement strand
AAAGCACACGCCGGAATGCTTGTTGTACACATCACCGTTTTTGCCCTGCTCTCCGTTTAAGAAGTTCGCGGTGTACATCGTAATTGCCGGTTGCGTTGAATAAATATGCAGTGTTCTACCCGTTACCGGCTCCGTTACAACCGCAGCAAGCGGAACATTATCCGCACTATCCGCATCAAGCAGCCATGTATCGTCATAGCCGTTTTTCAATTGAGCAAAATCCTGCGATAACAGCTTCGGCGTGCGGAAGTCGAACGGCGTTCTTTCTACGGATACCAGCTTACCGGTCGGTATAAGCAAAGCGTCAACTTCTGCATAGCGGCTTGCCGAAAGCTGAACTTGATGATTCAACGCCGAAACATAACCGCCATCCGCCTCCATCCCCGCAGGATTGAGATTAAAATAGGTATGGTTTGTGAGACTGACTGGGGTTGTTTTTGTGGTATGCGCCTCGTACCGAAGCGTGATAGTATTGTTTTTGTTGAGGGTATACGAAACGGTCAGCCGAACTTCACCGGGAAAGCCTTGCTCTCCGTCAGGACTTATTCTGGAAAAACGGACACCTGCCTCATCGCTGCCGGAAATAGGTTCCGCCTGCCACAGCAGCTTGTCATACAGAGGATAACCGCCATGCAGACAGTGTTTTCCGCCTGAATTGCGGGTCAACTGATATTTGGTTCCCTCTAAAATAAATTCGGCATTCGCAATCCGCCCTGCGCACCTGCCGATAATCGAGCCGAAGTGAGGCTTATTGCGGATATACCCTTCGAGCGTTGAATAGCCGAGCACGATATCGTCATAGCCGCCTTTTACTGCGGGCAATAAGATACCGGTGATACAGCAGCCGTAATCGATAGCCGAAAACGACATGGTTCCATTGGAAACCGTAAAAATCGATACTGCATCTCCCGACGACAGCATCCCGAACCGCTCTTTTCTGACTTCCATACCACCTAAACACCTGTACAAAGTTATCTGCAAAAAAGCCAATGCTTCTAGTATTGTACTATGCTTTTCATAAATGTACAAGAATACTTTTGCAAATTTACAAGTGAAAGATTACATTCAAGGCAAATGCATCAGATGTAAGACTGAACATGAATATAAGACGGGCTTTACATCGCCTGTAAAATGTGTAATATTTGTGAATACGAGGAGCGTAAAATAAAAGCCGTACAAATCGCACGGCTTTTATTTAACCTGAGTTTGCTCAAACGCAAACTTGTATATTATATGCACGTTCTCACTTCGTTGCGAACGTGCGTAAAAAGTCAATCGAAAGTTGATACTTTCTTCTTGACTTTTTATGGGAGTCGATAATGGAAACATTTGTTGCATGGAATATCAGCTATGAAGTAGGGGTTCCGCATGTAGATAAACAGCATCGTCACTTAGTGGATTTAATCAATAGCTTATATAATGCCTGCCTTGGAGAAAAGGCCGAACTGGATGAGACGTTTACAAATGTGATGAAAGAATTGGTAGAGTATGTCATGATTCACTTTAAAGATGAAGAAACGATAATGGAAGGAATCAATTATCCGGGCTTAAAAGAGCATAAGCAAAAACATGAGCTATTCGTTAAAGAAATTTTAAAATCTGTCAACGCCTATAAAAACGGCAAGCAATTTGTTCCCAACTCATTTGTACGCTTCCTACGTGATTGGCTGTTTAATCATATTTTGATTGATGACAAGACATGGGCTCAGCACTATTTTTCAGTAAAAAAATAAAAATGAAAAAGGCTGTCTTAAAAGCACTGAACTTTTAAAACAGCCCGTTGCATAGTAATCAACTTAGAGGGTAACAATACGGCTAAACCGCTTTTTACCGGCGCGGAGAATAAGCTCTCCTGTTTTGTCCAAGGCGGCAGCGGTAATGACGGCTTTAAAGTCGGTAACCGATTCTCCTGCGACAATGGCTCCACCCTGCTCTATTAAACGGCGGGCATCGCTTTTAGTGGCGCATAAACCGCTTTGCACATATAAATCGACAATCGAAATTCCTTGCTCAAAAACGGTACGGTTCATTTCTACGGTCGGCATTGCACTCTTATCGCCGCCGCCGCCGAATGCGGCTTTAGCGCCGGCAAGCGCCGTATCCGCTTCATCCTTACCGTGTATTTCTTTGGTAACTTCCCACGCGAGCCGCTCTTTCGCTTCGTTGATATTCCCCGCACAGATACGGTCAATCTCTTCGATCGGCAAAAAGGTAAACAGCAGCATAAAGCGGCGCACATCGGCGTCGTCAACATTCCGCCAATACTGAAAAAAGTCGAACACGGGGGTCATCTCTTTGTTTAAGAAGAGTGCGCCTTTTTCGCTCTTTCCCATTTTTTTACCGTCGCTGCGGGTAATGAGCGGGAAGGTAAGGCCGAACACCTCATCGCCGGTCTTGCGCCGAACTAAATCGACCCCGGCGACAATGTTGCCCCACTGATCATCCCCGCCTATTTGCAGGCAGCAGTAATGTCTTTGGTGCAGCATTAAAAAATCATAGCTTTGCAACAGCTGATAGTTAAATTCAAGGAAGGATAGCCCTGTTTCCATCCGTATCTTGTATGCCTCAAACGAAAGCATCTTGTTAACCGAAAAACAGGAGCCGATATCCCGAAGAAAATCAATATAGTTTAAATCGGCCAGCCAGTTTTTATTGTTTTCAGGGAAGGCTGTTTTTCCGTCAAAACCGATAAAGCGGTCGAGCTGAGCTTTTATCTTTTCAACATTTTCATCAAGCTGCTGATAATCCAGCATTTTGCGCATCTCAGTCTTCCCCGAAGGATCTCCGATGCGCCCCGTGCCGCCGCCGAGCAGCGCAATACCGATATGCCCCGCATCACGTAAATGCCGGAGTGCAAATTGGGGAACGAGGTGCCCGATATGCAAACTGCCGCCGGTTGGGTCAGTACCGATATAAAAGGTAACCGGTCCTTTATCCATTAACGCGGACAGCGCCTCCACATTGGTGCATTGCTGAAAAAATCCGCGGTCTATTAACGTCTGTAAAGCTTTATTCATAACCGGATGATACCCTTTTTTATAAATAAATGCAACTTTTACCACAAAGCACACGCGAATCAGAGAGTTTTTGAGATAGCCTATAGTTGCTCAGCCTTCCAGTCACTTATTGTTCGCGCGCGCTCATCAAATTCCGCACCAATAAGCACTATCTTCTTCCCGCTTATCTTGTACTGTTGAGTTTTCCCCCTCGCAGTACCGATAAAAAAAGCCTGCCCCGCGCTATGCGGAACAGGCTTTTGCACACGTAGGTTTATGTTACGCTATGCACCGTTTTTAGTATTTAACTTTGACACTCATAACTAATTTGCCGTTATGTGCATGATAATTAGCAGGAGCTTTAATCAAATTAAAATATTTATTCTCATTAAGTTTACCGTGAGCCCACTCTGCATTTATCTCAACTTTTTCCACAGGGCTGTAGGTTACACCCACGTTATATGCTACGCCGACATAAGGTTTGGTACGAGCCGTTTTGGGTTTTGGGTTCTCCTCCCAATGGTTGGTTTCTACCCACAACGTTGCAAACGGTTTAATCCACATAGAATCTTTCAGCGTTACCTTATAGGAACCCCACAGCTTCATAAGCATCGGCACGTCCATTTTGGTGTCTTTGTGCTTATTTGCAAATGTAAGCAACCTATAGAAGCCAAGGTGGACACCGGCATCCAAGCCTTCCAGTAAGTAAGACGCTTCTTTTTTGTCCCCCTTCGTTTCAAATTTTACATACATCGCCATATCCGAAATAAATGTTTTGGACGTATCTTTCGTTTTGCCTGCATAGCCTTGATATCCGGTTCCTGCAGATGCCACATACAGACCGCCGCCTACCCATTTATATTGGGTATCAAATAACATATCCCACAAAAAGGCCTTTTTGTATTCCTCTTTGCCGTTTTTCACAACATAATTGCCCGTATAGAACAAAGAACCACCGTCAAACCCCAGCTTTAACTTCAATGCGTCAATGGGTTCGGAGGTTACCTCTGCGCCGATATTAAAAGCAACCGAATTTTCAACCTGCCTAGTCATTGAAAGGTCATTATATCCTTTTGTGGTGTCATGATTCTTTGCATGTACAAAGGTTGAATTAATGTTGAATTTAATGCCGAGCATCTTATCCAGCGGCTTCATAGAAAAGTCAAGCCCGAAACCGTATTGGCTATGCCATGCCCCTCGTCCTTTCTTTGTAGCATATTTGAAGTAAGGACCGGCAGGAGCTTTCACCGACCCATCCGTCTTTCCAAAATATGACTTTCCGGTTTCTACATTAACCCATGCCTCGTCTTCAGGAACCTCAGCTTCCTTAGGTTCATAAGAAATGGTGCCTGTTCCACTTGAGTAATCAATTGAATCGGACGCTGCTTTAGATTCCCAGTTACCGTTTGAGCCGAACTTTAAGCCGACATCTAAGTCCATAAAATTCTTGTTGGCATAGCCTATCTTTGTACCGTAGCCCTTAAACCCCGGCTTAAATGCAAAGGTAACATCATCTTTGACATCGTCATAATTGTCGCTTTTTTTAAGCGGGTCCCATAAATTTGCATAGTTTGTTGTGAATGCGGGCTTGTCATACACTTTTAAGTATGCACCGTAGAATACGAACTTTGCTTCCAGTTTATCAACTTTTCCATCCAATGCAAATTTTTTATCATTCTTGTCGTGCTTGCTCTGAATATTCAGCTCAATGTCTTTTAATGTTACTTCGGCATATACGGGTACATCGCTTTTTGCCGATGTCTTATCGCCTTTTTTGATAAGCGGAAACTTGACCTTCCATGAAGCGGCATTTTTAAAGCCGTGCTTTGTCCGATCTTCAGCTTTTCCAGTACCTGAACCGAAATCGACACCCCAGCTGACTGTTGCATCAGCTTCAATGTCTATCTTAGGTTCTTGAATCGCTGCCTCTTCTGCCCACACAAAAGCAACCGTAAAGAGTATTGTTAAGCTTATGAATAGATATTTTTTCATATTAAAAAATACCTCCTTATATTACTTTTTTGGCCAAAGCGTAACACGCTTTTTATCGACCAATCTTAACTAAATATATGGTATGGTATCTTTTTTCATTTGTCAATCATAAATTTTGTAACTTTTTTATTTTTCTTTTGTTAGGCGTCCTACGTCCGCTTAACCCGTTTAAAGAGTTCTTCGCGGGTAAGCGCAATCCAGATTGGGCGGCCGTGAGGGCAGATGGGTTCGGGAAGTTCAAACGCTTGCGCCGCAATACGCTGCTGAGTTACGGGGTCGAGGATGGCATGATCCTTACAGGCGGCACGGCACGCAGCCGAGGCTAATATCTGATAGAGGATATCCCCTGCATTTTTACGGACACCGGTAATGTCGCGGACAAGATCGCGCTCCGTGCCTGTCCACCGTGCAGGTACGGAGGTTACCTGCCATACGCCTGCGCCTTCATCGGAGAGGGCAAACCCCGCCTTGCACAGCAGCTCCTGATGTTTTTTGATAAACGCATCGTCTTCTTCCGATGAAGTGATAATGCGGTAGGGGATTAACAGCTCCTGTACGCCGCCGGTGTTGTTCCGCAGCTGCTCGAAGATAATCCGCTCGTGGGCGGCATGTTGGTCGATTAAATACAACGCATCGTTTTTTTCTACGGCGATAAAGGTGCCGGCAACCTGCCCGAGCAGCTTAAAATTCGCCTGAGGAATATCCGGCGGCGGCTGTAAATATGCCGCCATACCCGTAACCGCAGGCGGCGGGATAATATGTTCCCCCGCCGAATAAGAAACCGCCGCTGCCGCTGCTATTTGGCGGAATGCGCTGCCGTATCCGCCCGGTGCATCACCGTATTCCGCTTGAATGCCGGACAAACCGCTGCCGTTCCCGTGCAGCTTTCCATATCGTTCATAGTTATCGTAGTCTGCTTGAGTACTGGAGTGCAAGGGCGGCGGGTATGCTCCTGCCGAAGAAGAGTGTTTTTGTACGAGAGATTCAGCATACAGCCTATTCTGTTCGCTCCATGCCGAATACGGTGGAGCATCCGGCTCTATACGCTCTTTACCCGTATCCGGTGTCGGTCTACTTGCATGAAAATCCAGCGGGCGGGTAAGGCTAGGGTCATACTTCTCTTTTAAGAGGCTTGCAACGGTATGCTGCCGGTAGAATGAGCCGACGGCGCTGCTGACGGCGTGGTGGATGGCGCCGTAATCCTGAAAGCGGGCTTCTTTTTTTGCAGGGTGAATGTTAAAGTCAACACGGGACGACGCTACCGTTAAGAATAAAAACGCGACAGGGTGTCCTCCGTTGGGGAAATAGCCTTCGCTGCCGTACTCGATTGCCTGCGTAAGTCCGAACTCCGTGATCCTTCTACCGTTGACAAATACCATGATGGCGCGTTTGTCGTTGCGGACGACATCCGGGCTGCCGAGCACAATACGGAACGAAAAATGCTCGCCGCTTCCTTCGATTTCAAAAAAGAGCGCTTCGGGTTCTTTAAACGAAAAAGCTGCGAGGCACCGTTCTCTCAGCGACTCTGCCGGGGGAAGCAGAAAGCGGAGCGTGCCGTCCGTGATAAAGCGCATTTCGGTGCGGTAATGCGGCAGGGCTTTATCCAGAAAGATTGTCCGGCACAGCGCTGTTTCGGCAGCAGCCCGCTTTAAAAACTGCTTGCGGGCGGGGAAGTTTTCAAAGAGGTTTTCTACCTGCACTACCGTACCGGCATTTAAACGAGCCGGAAGTATCTTCCCCAGCTGCAATTTCCATGCGGCAGGCCCGTTCCGTGTCGAGGTAATCTCCAGATTGCTGACCGCTTTAATGGAAGAAAGCGCTTCACCGCGGAAGCCGAGGCTGTGCAGGGAAAGCAAGTCTTCCGCCGTGGAAATTTTGCTGGTGGTATGAGTGTCCGTACAGATAGCGAGGTCTTCGCGGCTCATGCCGCAGCCGTTATCCGTAACCCGAATACGGTCGATACCGCCGCCGGAAATTTCTACCTGCACCTTTGAAGCGCCTGCGTCGATTGCATTGTCTAAAAGCTCGCGGATAACGGCTGCAGGGCGGTCGATAACTTCCCCTGCTGCAATTTTCCGCGCCGTTTCCGTATCAAGCGCTTTTACCGGCTTGTAGACAGCGGCGGAATCAGGTGATTGAGATGCGGTATCGGTGTGGGGCGCGGTATCCATTGCTATACATCATCAGCTGAAAAGAGTTCCAGCTCAGGTTTATCCTGCGGTTGAACCGGCTGATTCATCAATATCTGCACCTTGCTTTCTATTTTATCAATGTCTTTTTCTAAAGTCTTAGCAAGCTTGATTCCTTCTTCAAACGCTGCAAGCGCATCTTCCAATGGAAGATCGGCGCTTTTGATTTTTTCGCTGATTTCTTCAAGACGGGCTAAGCGTTCTTCAAATTTTTTCAACAGCTTCTCCTTCAACCGGAACAATCACATCAGAACCGATTAGCCGATACCGGCACTTTTTTCATAACCAATCCTCCTAACGCTTACACCGCAGTTTTTAAAAAATAAACGACGAAAAAGCATCTGTCAAGAAAAAATCCTGAGATATCAGCAAGTCTTTACGCACCCTGCGTCTTCCGCATATCCTGAATAACCATTTGAGGCACCGTGTTACCGTTAAAGGTATTCCGGCCGACCGTGAATACGGCATCGATGCTGTCGCCGATTTTAAATTCGACGTTCAATTTATCCGCCGCCTGCCAATACACCGCTGTCCATTTATACGCACCGCAGTCGAATGTAAGGCGTAAATGCTGCGGCTGTGTCTTGCCCATAATTGAGGCGGCCGTTAGTTTGATTCCTTTAGCGGCAAATTGCAGCGCCGGAAAGCCTTCGCCGTAGGGTTCAAAGGTGTCATGCACGCTTAAAAGTTCGGGCGTCAAATAGTCATGAGGGAGTTCCGCATCGATGGAAAGCAGAGGGTTTTCCGAGTTTTCGTCAAATTCGATAGCCGCGGTAAATTCCTGAACTTTCTTTAAAAACGGCGCAAGTTTTTCCTGCATTAAGCTAAAACCCGCCGCAAATGCGTGCCCGCCGTAATCGAGGAAAAAATCGGGATATGCTTCCGGCAACGAAAGCACCCGATAGCCGCGGGCGGAACGGAGCGAACCGACTGCGGTTCCGTCTTCCATAAGACAGATAACCATGCTCGGCACGTTAAACTTATCTGCAAGCCTATTCGAAAGGATGCCGGTAATGCCGCGGTGAATCTTATCACTTACAACAACGGTGAGCTTTTCGCGGTATTGTGCAAGGCTTTCCCTCGCAATCGGTTCGGCAATTGCCCAGCCGACCTTTCCGAGTTCTTTCCGCTCCTCG
>CAUVKE010000029.1:0-8472 GCA_963552415.1 uncultured Treponema sp. | reverse complement strand
TTGCCTATACAGAGCCATCTTTCGGAAAATAAAAAAGAAATCGCGTGGGTGAAGGAACTTCATCCCGAATGCAAAAACTATGCCGAAGTGTACGACCGCTACGGTCTTTTAACCGATAAAACCATCCTCGCTCATTGTGTGCATCCTACCGACGAAGAAATAGAATTGCTGATTCGACGTGGTACGTATATTGCGCATTGTCCCGAATCGAATATCAATTTAACCAGCGGCATTGCCCCGATTGCGCGTCTTTTGGATGCGGGCGTTCATATCGGGCTCGGCTCAGATGTGGCTGCCGGTTCTCAATTGTCTCTTTTTAAAGCGATGATGTCGGCGCTTCAAGTTTCAAAAATGCGGCGGTATTTTTATGAAGGAGAGCGTGCGCTTTCCGTATCGGAGGCCTTATACCTTGGAACGAAAGGCGGCGGTTCCTTCTTCGGCGATACCGGCAGCTTTGAAAAAAACTTCTGGTTTGACGCAGTAGTGATCGATGATACACAGTTGAGTGCACGTACCGATTTTTCCGTTGAGCAGCGGCTGGAGCGTGCGCTCTATTTGACGGAACGGCACAACATGGTTGCAAAATTCGTACAAGGCCGTTGCGTATGGGATAAACGGGAGGAGATATAACTATGGATGAAAAAAGGTTTATCGATATTGCGGCAGGGCGGGTAAAAGCCGATCTGGTGTTAAAAAACGCTTTTGTGCTTAATGTATTTACCAAAGAGTTTATTAAACAGGATGTTGCGATAGCGGACGGCTATATCGCCGGAGTCGGACAATACGAAGGCGTTGTAGAAAAAGATTTAACCGGTAAGTTCGTGTGTCCGGGGCTTATCGATGCGCACTTGCATATTGAGTCCACTATGGCATCTCCGCGGAATTTTGCCCGGCAGGCGCTCCGCTGCGGTACCACCGCCGTTATTGCCGACCCGCACGAAATTGCCAACGTCGCGGGTGTTGACGGTATCCTCTATATGCTGGAGGATGCGCGGAAGGCGGTGTTTGCCGGTACAAACCAGCCGCTTGTTTCCATCTATTTTATGATTCCTTCCTGCGTGCCCGCTACCGACTTTGAACACACCGGCGGTGCGATTACCGTGTACGATATAGAAAAACTGTTGGATGAGCCGAACGTACTCGGCCTCGGCGAGATGATGAATTATCCGGCAGTCATCGGCGGGGATGAAGCCGTATTGAAAAAGATATCTGCCGCTCGGGAAAAGAAAAAGATATGCGACGGTCATGCGCCGTGCGTGCGCGGCCGCGACTTACAGGCATACTGCGCCGCCGGTATCCGTACCGATCACGAATGCGCTTCCTACGATGAAGCATTTGAAAAATTGCAGCAGGGAATGTACATCCTCATACGCGAAGGCTCTTCCGCGCAGGATTTGGAGCCTATCGTACGCGGGATGCTGGAGCATAAAACCGATACAAGCCGCTTTGCGTTCTGTACCGACGATAAAAAAATGAGCGATATTTTAGCGAACGGACACATCAATAATAATGTACGCAAAGCGGTGTCGCTCGGTTTATCGCCGGAAGATGCGCTGTGTATGGCGAGCTTCCATGCGGCGCAGTGTTACGGTTTGAGCGGCAGGGGGGCTATCGCTCCGCGTCACTATGCGGATATTGTCGTATTTGACAATATAACGGATTTTTCAATCAATTCGGTATATAAGGCCGGTATTGAAGTTTCTTCCGTTCCGATGGCGCAAGAAACGGAGTCGGCGGCGGCAGACGAACCGTCGTCGTTCTCCATTAAACGGATTACCGACAGCGTGCATGTTGTTCCCGTGTCTCGGAGCGCCTTTAGCGCCGACCGGTTTATGCCGTCGGGTTCCGATAATTTCCATGTTATCGGAATGCAGCGGGGAACCCTTTTTACGAAGCATTTGGTGTTTCCGCGGCAGGAATGCGCCGAGATGCTCAAAGACGGCAAGCTCTGTTATTTGGCGGTGCTGGAGCGGCACAAGAATACCGGCAATATCGGCCGCGCGTTGCTGCACGGTTACGGAGTGTCGAACGGAGCCATCGCGTCGAGTATCGGGCATGATTCGCACAATATCATCGTAGCCGGTTCCAATGCGGCCGATATGCACCGTGCCGTTGAAGAAGTAATCGATATGAAAGGTGGCGTGGCTGTCGTACAAAACGGCACGGTGTTCAGCAAGTTTGCATTGCCGATTGCCGGTTTGATGAGTGCTATGGAACCGGTACAGCTCGCCGACTGTATTCACGACGCGGCCGAGAAAGCGCATACTATCGGCGTATACCCCGAAGTTGAACCGCTGATCGGGTTGTCGTTCCTTGCGCTGCCGGTTATCCCCGAATTGAAGCTGACGGATACCGGTTTGTTCGATGTAGTAAAATTTCAGTTTATATAGGGAGGTAAAAATGATAGTTGGAAAAGCGGTGCCCCGTGTCGATGCTTACGATAAGGTAACCGGCAGGGCAAAGTATGTTGACGATTATTTTCACAGTGATTTTTTAGTCGCAAAGGTATTGCACAGTACCATCGCGAACGGACTGGTAAAAAAAATCGATACAAGCGCTGCGGAAAAAATCCCCGGCGTGGTTAAGATTGTTACCTGTTTCGATGTGCCGGACATTTGTTTTCCGACTGCGGGACACCCGTGGTCTACCGAAGCGGCGCATCAGGATATTGCCGACCGGAGACTGCTGAACACGAGAGTACGCTTCTACGGGGATGATATTGCGGCAGTCATTGCAGAAGACAATGTCGCTGCAGAGCGTGCCTTAAAAGCAATCACCGTTGAATATGAAGAATATCCGCCTATTCTGGATGTGCATCAAGCGATGTCTCCTGAAGCGACCGTTTTACACGAAGCGTTCCCGGGCAACGTGTTGAAGCATACGGTGTTCAGCGTGGGTACGTATGAAGAAACGCCGGATGATCCCGACACCGTGATGTTTGAAGGCGATTATGCGGTATCTCCGATTTCTCACTGCCATATAGAAAATCCCGGCTCGTATGCGTATATGAAAGGCGGAAAGATTATCGTGGTGTCTTCCACGCAGCTGCCTCATATCTGCCGCCGCGTGTGCGGACAGGCGCTCGGAATCGACTGGGGAAAAATACGGGTTATCAAGCCGTATATCGGCGGCGGCTTCGGCAATAAGCAGGACATCCTCTATGAGCCACTGAACGCTTACCTTTGTACGCTCGTAGGCGGCCGCTGTGTGCAGCTGTCCGTTTCGCGTGAGGAAACCTTTATGTGTACCCGAACGCGCCATGCGATGGAATTCCATATGAAGACCACGGTGCGGAAGTCGGACGGCAGGTTCATTTCGCGCAAGATGCTCTGCTATTCCACAAAGGGCGGCTATGCTTCCCACGGCCACGCCATTACCGCGAATGCCGCTAACGAATTTAAGCAGCTCTACTCGGCGGAAAAAGGAGTCGTGTCCGAAGCGTATTCCGTGTTTACCAACCATATTACCGCAGGGGCAATGCGCGCGTATGGGATTCCGCAAGCGGATTTTGCCCTTGAATCTTTTATGGATGATATGGCGCTCAAACTGAATATGGATCCTGTTGATTTGCGGCTCAAGAACTGTATGCGGGAAGGGTACGAAGACCCTGTTACAAAGATTAGAGCAAACTCGGACGGGCTGTATCAGTGCTTGCAGAAAGGCCGCGAGGTGTTCCACTGGGATGAGCTGCGCAAGAAATATGCGAACCAAACAGGGCCGGTGCGCCGCGGCGTCGGAGTTGCCTGCTTTAACTACAAAACCGGCGTGTACCCCATCGCGCTCGAAACTGCCTCCGCCCGTATTGTGCTCAATCAGGACGGCAGTATCCAAATTCAGATGGGTGCAACGGAAATAGGCCAAGGTGCCGATACGGTGTTCTGCCAGATGGCTGCCGAAGTGCTTTCGCTGCCGATGGATAAGGTGTATATCTTCTCGGAACAGGATACTGATGTCAGCCCGTACGACAGTGCGGCTTATGCTTCACGGCAAACGTATGTCAGCGGTAAGGCGATTAAAAAGACTGCCGAATCGCTTAAACGAAAGATATTGGATTATGCCGCGTGGATGCTCGATATGAAGGCCGATGAACTTGATCTGCAGCATGAAAAAATTATTGTCCGCAGTACCGGTGAAGAGCGGCTCACCTTGGAAGAGGTCGCAATGGAAAGCTGTTACAGTATGAAGGAATCCAATCACCTCAGCGCGGAAGAAACCTCGCATTGTACCGATAACTGCTTCTCGTTCGGCGCAACCTTTGTTGAGATTGAGGTTGATATCCCTGTCGGCAAAATCAAGGTACTGAATATTTTGAACCTGCACGACAGCGGTACGCTTATCAATCCGCAGCTTGCGGCGGCTCAGGTACACGGCGGCATGGGAATGGGACTCGGCGCTGCGACTGCCGAACAGATGCTCTACGATAAAAAAGGAAAGCTGCTGAACGGGAACCTTTTGGACTATAAGCTGCCGACGGCGATGGATCTTCCCGACTTACACGAGCTGTTTATCGAAAATGCCGACCCCACCGGCCCCTTCGGGAATAAATCACTGGGCGAGCCGCCGATTATTTCGCAGCCGCCGGCAATCCGCAATGCGCTGCTCCATGCCACCGGCGTTGCCATTAACAAGCTGCCGCTTAATCCTCAGCGGCTTTTTGAAGCGTTCAGCGAGAGCGGGCTGCTGAAGGAGGTAATCTAATATGTACGATATGGAAAGTTTTTATCAAGCGACATCAATCGCCGATGCCGTAAGCGCCTTAGTCCGTACCGAAAATCCGGTTATCCTTGCCGGCGGCACCGACGTGCTGATTCAAATGCGGGAAGGTAAACTTGCCGGACGGAATGTCGTGTCTATTTTCGGCATCCCCGAATTACGCGGCGTGAGCATAGACGAGGAAGGTACTATCCGCATCCGTCCGCTGACGGTCTTTAGCGAATTAACCGGAAGTCCCATCGTGCAAAAGCACTTACCGATGCTCGGCTATGCGGCCGATCAGGTCGGCGGGCCTCAGATACGGAATATGGGAACCGCAGGCGGGAACATCTCCAACGGTGTAACGAGCGCCGACACCGCGCCGAGTCAGCAATGCTATAACTCGGTTGTCGAAATTACCGGCCCGGACGGCGTGCGGCTGGTTCCCGTGCAGGAGTTTTACGTCTCCGCCGGAAAGGTGGTGCTGCAAAAAGGCGAGTTGGTAACCTCATTCCTCATTAAAAAGAAGGACTACGAAGGCTTTACCGGCGATTACATCAAGTATGCGATGCGTAATGCGATGGATATTGCGAACTTGAGCTGCGCTTCCCTTGTAAAAACCAAACGAGAAAACGGCGCCTTAAAAATCGACGAGGTGCGTATGTGCTTCGGTGTTGCCGCTCCGGTACCGCTCCGCTGTAAAAATACCGAGGCTTTTTTAACCGGTAAAGAAATCAATGATGCGTTATATGAAGGCTTGCAGGAAGTGCTCCTCACGGATATCAATCCCCGTGACTCGTGGCGCGCGTCAAAAGCGTTCAGAGTTAATACCGCCAAGCAAATAGCGGTGCGATCTTTACGGAAAGCTGTCGAGCGGCAGGAGGTGTAAGCATGTTAAAAATTATTAGTATGAAGGTGAACGGAAAGCAGCGCGAACTTGCCGTTGATGTTCGGGAATCGCTTGCCGACGCGCTTCGCAATAGGCTTGCGTTAACGAGCGTTAAAAAAGGCTGTGAAGTAGGAGAATGCGGCGCCTGTACCGTGTTGGTGGATGGAGTGTCTGTCGATAGCTGTATTTACCTTGCAGTATGGGCGGACGGCAAGAGCATTTTGACGGTCGAAGGTTTGCAGGGCGAAAACGGAGAACTCAATCCGATACAGCAGGCCTTTATCGATGAAGCGGCGGTTCAATGCGGCTTCTGTACCCCCGGGCTTATTATGACAGCGGTGGAAATTGTCGGCAGCGGAAAGCTGTATACACGGGAGGAGCTGCGTAAGCTTATCTCCGGACACCTCTGCCGCTGCACCGGCTACGAAAACATCCTCCGCGCGGTCGAAAAAGCGATGAAGCAAAACCTTGAACGAAAATAAGCAACTGAAAAAGGCAGGCGCGTAAGACTCAGGGCTTGAGCATTGGGCGCTGCTAAAAATTGTAAGCCTATCCGAGATGATGTTTTTCATAAGTTTTGGGATACCAATAACTTATGAAAAACATCGTATGAAGTGCTTATTTTTTTATGCCGCTTTTGTGTTCTGTGCTGCACTTATTTTTGCGGCTGATGATGACAGCGAAGACTAAAAGGGAGCTAATGCAATCGGCTCGATCATTATTTGGATGATAAAAACACGACGGTCAGCCAAGCCGCTTATGCAGTCGGGTATGTGAATGTCAGTCATTTCTCGCAAGCCTTCCAAAAATTTTATGGAAGAAGTTTGAGGGGGTAATTAAGTAGAAAACCTTTTACTTTCTTTTTGCACTGAGGTTATATACCTCATTATCAGCTCTTGATGAAATTACTAAAATATACATCTGCTGCTTTTTTTCATTCTCAATTAATGTATAAACAACCCGAATCCCGATATCGCGAAATTTTATTTTCAATAACCCTGTTAAATTGTTTCCATCTTTATTTCCCAAAGATTTTCCATACCCGCCTTCATTTTGTGGCTTTGGATTTATGGAGACTTTTTGAATTCCTTTTAAAACGATTTTTCTTACAGAGCCGTCAAGTCTTTCTAATTCTTCTGCTGCGAGCGGATGATATTTTATCTCCCAATGCACATACTACTCCAATTCGACATCTATATTATCTAAATCCGATTCTGAAATTCCATATTTTTCCATTATATTTTTGTGAGAAATAGGATTTGCCTGTTCTGCAAGCCGTTTATGAGCTTCTGCAGCAAGCAACGCATTTTCATATTCTTCCATTATTTCTTGATAATCTTTTGGACTCATTAAAATACATTCAGGAATATTATTTTTTACCACAATTCGTGTTCCATCTTTTTTTACCTCGGCAAAAATTTTATTAGCTTCTCCTTTATTGAAGCGGCTGATAGGAATTATAGCATTTAATATATTAGCTGTTTTCAAACTGTTCATAAAAACCTCCTGTCACTAAATCCCGTCTTTAATATATAAAACAATTTTATTATTGTCAAATTAATTGATAAATATAATAATACCTATTTGGGACGTCATAAATTCCGATTGGGGTAGAGCGGCCTATACTTTTTAGTAGAATATTAATGATCATTATTGGATGATAAAAACACGACGATCAGCAAAGCCGTTTATGCAGTCGGGTATGTGAATGTCAGTCATTTCTCGCAAGCCTTCCGAAAATTCTATGGAAGACGCCTGAAGGGCAACATCAATCGATGAAATAGACATGCCTTTTTTCATACAGCTGTTCCGGAATATCATCGATAATTCTGATAGAAGACACATCGCAGCCGCTTTTTTTTGTACGATAACTATGGGGACGGCTGTTTTTATATGCATTATACTCTCCGTAGGTTTTGGAGCAAAAGATGAATATCATTCAATCATTTAACGGAACGATGGCTTATATTGAAAGAACTATTGAGACAGGGTGCGATGAAGCGGAGATTGCGCGCATTTCCGGCTATTCCTATCCGCTATTCAGCAGAATTTTTTCGATATTGGTCGGGTATCCTTTAAATGAATATCTCCGTTTTAGAAAACTCAGCAGAGCCGCCGCCGATTTGCGCAATACCGATGCTAAGATTATCGACATAGCATTGGCGTACGGCTATGAATCGCCTGATTCTTTTGCAGCTGCGTTTAAGAAATTCCACGGCGTCAGTCCGAGCGCGGTTCGGAATGGAAAAGAATTTAAATCATTTGCTCCAATTAAATTATCTTTAACCGTCAACGGAGGGCAAACTATGGAAGTCAAAATTGAAAAAAAGAGAGGATTTACGCTTGCAGGCATTCAAGTCGATGCGGATCGAACCAGTAATTTTCCGAAAGTCTGGAACAGCCTTTTTGAAAAAGCTTCGCACGAAGAACTTGCAAAACTCGGAAACGGCAGGAGCTTCGGCGTCTGTTCCGAGGTAAAAGACGGCAAAACGTTTACCTATGCAGCGGCATATGATTGCCGTGACGCACAAAAGGCTGCCGAACTCGGCTTGTCGGTGATGCACATCCCGGAAGCCGAATACGCAGTAGTCCAGCTGAAAGGCTCCGTTCCCAACTGCATCCACCAAGGCTGGAAGTATGTTATGGAAACCTTCTTTCCCGAACAAGGGTACTGTCACGCCGGTACTCCCGACTTTGAAGCATATTCGGAAGGAGATATGTACAGCAAGAATTACACGATGGAGCTATGGGTGCCTATTGTAAAGGCATAAGGCTGTGAATTACTCTTCCTCCGCAGTCCTGCATACGAGGTTGCTGCTGCGGGGGGAGGCTGATTATTTTCTATGCTCAATAATCCATCCTTTTATGTCATTTTTAGACATTTTCCCCGA
>CAUVKE010000028.1:0-8774 GCA_963552415.1 uncultured Treponema sp. | reverse complement strand
AGTTGAGGAGGGAGTATATGTTGGTAAACACTATTGAACGAGATGCACGGAATGACGGATGGAAAGCAGGTATCGCACATGGCCTTGCACAAGGTAAATCTCTTGGTCTTGCAGAAGGTGAAGCACGCGGTTCTCGCCGGGCAAAGCTCGAAACAGCACGAAATTTATGCGCTATGGGATTATCGATCGATAAAATCGTACAAGCTACCGGCCTAACCATACAGGAAGTGGAATCAATTACTAAATCTTAATACACAATTCTGCGGGGGTGTACTACAAAAGTCTCTGATACGCTTGCCCGAAAGGAGTTTCAATGAAGCAATTAAAAAACGGACAGCTCGTTGCGATAGGCGCAGCGGTAGTACTCGTTATCTTGGCATTTTTCAGTTTTACTGTTGTTTCGACAACGGATAACGGTGTGGTAACTCGGCTCGGTAAGTACAACCGGACGCTGCAGCCCGGGCTGCAGTTTATTATCCCGATTGTCGAGCGGGTGTATCACATTCCGGTTACGACCGTTCAAAAAGAAGAATTCGGCTTTCGTACTACGATGGCATCAGACAGGAGTCAGTACCGGAATAATATCCTCACCGAATCTTCTATGCTGACCGGCGACCTCAACATCATCAATGTTGAATGGACGGTGCAGTACCGCATTATCGACCCTAAGGCATGGCTCTTTAATGTTGAAGAAGGGGAACGGATTAACACCGTCCGCGATGTGTCCACTGCGGCAATTAACAGCCTCATCGGCGACCGCGCTATTTTGGATATTATGGGGTCGGAACGCGACTCCATTCAGTTCTCTGCAAAGGAGATTATGAACGAAAAGTATAAGCAGCTGGGACTCGGCATTGCGGTTTCGTCGGTGCAGCTGCAAAACGTTATCCCGCCGGAAGATGTGCAGCAAGCCTTTGAGGACGTCAATATCGCCATTCAGGATATGAACAGGATGATTAATGAAGGCAAAGAAGCCTATAACAAGGAAATCCCTAAAGCGAAAGGAGAGGCCGACCGGATGATTCAGGAAGCGTGCGGCTATGCGGCGGAACGGGTCAACAAGGCGGAAGGAGATGTCGCCCGATTTAATGCCGTGTATGTCGAGTACAGCAAGGCGCCCGATATTACCAAGCGGCGGCTCTATCTTGAAACACTCGATAAGATATTTTCAAATACCGACAAGGTAATCTTCATCGATAAAAACGTTAAAAATTTCTTACCGTTAAAAAATCTTTCGGGAGGGGAGCAGTGAGAGCGAGTAAAATAGATCCGGTAAAGGCCAAGAAGACCATGCGGTTTGGCGCAGTGGTGGTGTTTATTCTTATTCTTGTGTTGTCGGTAAAGCCGTTTTATGTTTTAAATGAGGGGCAGACGGCCATCATCACTCAGTTCGGTGAGATTGTCAAAACCGAAACGGAGGCGGGAATCCATTTTAAAATGCCGCTTTTGCATCAGGTGCATCGGTATACGGCAAAATTATTGCGCATCGACGGCGACCCTCAAAAAATCCTCACCAAAGAAAAGCAGTTTATCGAGGTGAATACGACCAGCCGTTGGCGTATTTCGGATATCCGTAAGTTTTATCAGTCACTCGTAACCTATGAAGGCGCATATTCACGGCTTTCCGATATTATCGATTCGTCGGTACGGGATATCATCACCGTCAACAGTTTGGATGATGTTGTCCGCACTACCAACAGCATTAACGAAACCGTCCATCAAGAGCAATTCGGATTGAATACGGACGAAGTGAAGCTTGAGGAGGTAACCGGTTCGGAAAAGGTGGTATATGCCGCTATCGAAAAAGGGCGCGATGTGCTGGCCGCCGAAATTTTAAAGAAGGCGAATATGCAGCTGGAAGATTTCGGCATTGAGGTTATCGATGTCATCTTTAAAGAGATAAAATATTCGGACGAATTGCAAGTTTCGGTTTATAATAGGATGATTAAGGAACGGAATCAGATTGCCCAGACCTTCCGTTCTACCGGTGAGGGAAAAAAGGCGGAGTGGCTCGGTAAGTTGGAAAACGAGAAAAAGAGCATCCTGTCAAAGGCGTATTCCGAGTCGGAGAAGATAAAGGGAACGGCGGACGCGCAGGCCACCGCAATCTATGCTGCATCGTACGGCAAGTCCCCTGAGTTTTATAGCTTTTGGAAGAGTCTTGAGGTATATCAAAACGCGCTTCCCGATACCGAAAAGATATTATCAACCGATATGGAATACTTTCAATATCTCTATAAACATTAACAGCGTGTGATGGGTAGATAAAATCAAGTACGGGAGACTTGATTTTTCTATCTTTAAGCTTATACTTTAAAAGTGGGGATTCCCACCGTGAGGAAATGGATTATGCCGGCAACAGTTTTAAAATCCTATGATGCAAAAATCGACTCAAAAAAAAGGATAACATTGCGGAATGCGTTCTACGAATACTTCCATGTAGAAGAATATGACGATGGCAGAATATTACTTGAACCTCGTGAACTTACAAAACCCCTTCAAGTTTCAGTGAATACTCTCAAAATGATGGATTCGAGCATGGAAAATTTCAATAAAGGACTTGTTTCCGAACCCATTGATTTTTCTGCCTATGCGGATATTGAGTAATGTTCAACATAAGAATGGGAATTCCTGAAATGAGAGAATATTGGAACGGTTTGGAAAAGAACATTAAAGCTCATGTCGCTAAGAAACATGCATATCAGAAAGTAACGCTTTCAAGTACGGATAAGGGAAATGAGGGTAACGCCCTAATGCCCTAATGCCCTAATATTTGTTAAGATTTTTACCGATACTGAAATATGCAGGGAGGACTCCGGTGAGACGTAGAGGTTCTTTTGGACGAGTAATAGTATTACTTTTATTGATTATTATATTGGTTTTCGGCGGACTTTTTTGGTTCAGCTATCTCGGCTTAATCAATGCGCGAGGAATCTTTTCGCCGGTATACTCGTTGTTCGGATTAAAGACACCTGCCGGTGTCGCTTCTCCGGCTGATGCTGATGCGGATTTGGATGCCGACCGGTATGCAAAGCGGTTGATGGCCTTAGATGTCCGCTCGCAGGAGCTTGATAAAAAAGAAGCTGATGTTACCGCCCGCGAAAAAGAAGCGGCACAGGTATCACAGGAACTGGACGACCGACTTTCTATTATAGAAGAAAAAGAAAAGTCTTTTAAACAGATGATGACGGAACGCGATATGCGGGAAGTAAATATCGACCAGATTGCGCGGTATATCAATGGAATGCCGCCTGAGAAGGCTGTCGCAAACTTATTGCAAATGGATGATCAAGATATTATCGATGTACTGCGGGCGGTAGAGGCAATTGCAAAAAAAGCGAACAAAACATCTTCCGTTGCATACTGGTTCTCGTTGATGCCGGCGAATCGCGCCGCCGATATTCAGCGCAAGATGGCAAACAAACCGGCAGCGCTTCCTTAATCTCTTGAGAGATGTTATTTCCGACACTTCGGTTTGCGCTCTTTTTTTCCGTTGTTTTTTTTCTGTACTGGTATGTATTCAGGCGGAAAAGACAACGGATTGTTCTGCTTACCTGCGCAAGCTATTTTTTTTATGCCTGCTGGGATTGGCGTTTTTGCCTCTTGCTGTTCGGAGTGTCGGCGCTGTCCGGTCTTACCGGTTATCTGCTCGGTATACAAAAAAACTATATTCCCCGTACCCTTACAATGATAACCGGTACCGTGCTGCACATTCTCTTCCTTGGTTTTTTCAAATATTTTTATACTGCTGTTTCCTTTTTAAACTACACATTTTTTAACGGACAGCTCCAAGCGCCGCTGTTGTTGCAACTGCAAAGTTACTCGCTCTTATTGCCGGTAGGAATTTCGTACTATACGTTCCGCTCGATGAGCTATATTTTTGATATTTACCTCTGCAAAATGCGGCCGGTTCAATCGTTTATCGAAGTACTGCTCTATATCTCGTTTTTTCCGCAGCTGGCGTCTGGCCCCATCGTGCAGGCGGATGCCTTTTTTACAGCTTTGCCGGGCAATCTGGCACAGGATGTAACGGCGGAACGTCCGATAGCCTTTGACCGCAGCGTACTGCTGATCTTGTCGGGACTGTATAAAAAGATGGTGCTGGCAACCTTTCTTTCCGTGCTTGCCGTCGATCCCGTATTTGCGAATCCTGCACAGTGTAATACCCTCGAACTGCTTGTCGCTTTGGTGTCGTACACATTTGTCATTTACTGCGACTTTTCCGGTTACAGCGATATGGCGATTGGCATCGGGCTTTTACTCGGTTTTGAAGCGCCGCAGAACTTTAACCGGCCGTATCTTTCCCAATCGGTGAGTGAGTTTTGGCGGCGCTGGCATATCAGTTTTTCGTCGTGGCTGCGCGATTATGTGTACTTCTCCTTCGGCGGCTCTCGCTACGGTTTAGTCCGCACGGTGATTGCGCTGGTCGGGACAATGCTCATCGCGGGGGTGTGGCACGGCGGCTCTATTCCCTTTGTGCTGTGGGGGCTGCTCCAGGGCATTGCCTGCGCCGCAGAGCGGGTAGCCGCCGTACTCGGCAAAGAACGCCGCGCCCTTGCAAGTGTTGTGTCCGATACAGGATACGGCACTGCCGCTGCCGGTACAATCGGTACCGAAATGGAAAGGAAAAAGCTAGAGGCTGTCTCGCCCTCCTCGGTACTAGCTGACGAACACCGCATCGCCTCCGATAAACCGCGCCGCGCCATGGTGCAGTTTGCAGGGCAGAACATTGACATGAAACGGCTGCTTCGGCTCGGCGGTATGTTTGCATTTATCAATATCAGCTGGTTGATTTTCCGGTCGAGTACCATACGGGAAATGACATTGTATCTTTCTTCGCTCAAGAATATCACACAGCCGCTCCGTACGGTGCATTGGTTTGTGCTGGTACCGCTTGCCGCCGCCTTTCTACTGCAAATTCCGAAAGAAGAGACGCGCCGCGCGTATTTTGCACAGTATGTACGGCTGCCGCTTGCGGTAAAGGCCGCTGCCGTTGTGTTGTTTTTTGTCGGGATCAACATTGTGTCAACCTCCGGCGTCGCACCGTTTATCTACTTCGGATTTTAGGGAGATACGCAGAGTATGAGTGAAAACAGTCAACGCGGCGAATCGGCTCAATACGAGCGGCAAGAATACGACAATCGGCAAGGGCAAAATAGTGCGCAAGAGCGGAACGGCCGATACTCTCCCAATCAGTGTTTTTTCTTTGTTGTGTTAGCGCTGCTGATTCTTATTCCGTTTTTAGGGCAGCGGCTTGCGCATCCGGTGCAAAACATCAAAAGGGCCTCTCTAAAAAATATTTACAGTGCGCTCACCGCACCGATTGTTTCCGTTACCGAATCTTCTCCTGTTGCTGCCGTTATCCCCGTATTGAGGAATGCGTTTATACGGACGGCAGGGTTAACGGAGCGCGGCGAATGGGATACGTTTTTTTACCGTCAAGGGGTGTACGACAGCGAGGTTGCGGCATTTTATGCAATAACCGGTGAGCAAGGCTATACCGAAACAATACCCGGTTTTTCGGATATGCTGAATGAACGGGAAGGGATACCTGCCGAGCTGATCGGACAGGTTTCTAAAGAAACGCTCCGCAATGTTGCGTTAACGGTTAGGTATTCTGCACGGACGCCGTTGCGGATGTTTTTTTTCGGGGATTCCCAAATGCGCAGTATCGCTGCCGGCATGACCCGTGCACTCGGCTCCGACACCTCCATTGCCGTACGGGAATTAAGCGTTCCCTCTTCCGGTTTTCTCCGATCCGATTACTATAACTGGCCGCAAAAACTTGAAGCCGTTTTTGCCGGTCAAAAAGATGGGGAACGTTTTGATGCGGCTGTTATTTTCTTAGGTATGAATGACTATCAGGATATGTGGACAACCGGCGGCATCATTCTTACGGCAGGCTCGCCCGGATGGGAAGAGGTGTACCGTAAAATGGTAAAAGTACATCTCGACACTGCGCTCGCTTCCGTTCCGCGGCTGTACTGGCTCGGCTTACCGGTTGTGCGGAGCGCTGCATATAACGAAAAGATGCAATACCTAAATGCAGTACACGATTCCGTCGCCGAAGAATACGATTCTAAAAAGTTGGTCAGAATTTCGCTCAAAAGCCTCGTCGAACAATATGGAACGGGATACATCGGCGCAATTAAGCCTAGAGGCAGCGTATGGATATCCCTCATGCAAAGCGACGGTATTCACTACACAATCGAGGGCGGCGAGTATTTAATGAAGCAATTCATCGATCGGCTGCACCGCGACTACGCATTCAGGTAAACGCATCAGACCGTTTTTTTTTCAGATGCCTCAGTATCTCTCTACATCCTGAATTCTTCACCGAGATAGACCTTTCGTGCAATCTCGGATTCCAATATCGTATCACGCGGTCCTTGTTCTACAATTTCGCCCTTATTGATAATATAAGCACGATCGGTAATTTCCAAGGTGTCGCGGACATTGTGATCGGTAATAAGCACCCCGATATTTTGACGGGCAAGCAGTCTGATAATCAGCTTGATGTCGTGTACGGCAATCGGATCAATGCCGGCAAAGGGTTCGTCGAGCAATAAAAACTTCGGCTCGATAGCTAGCGCCCGTGCGATTTCAGTGCGCCTGCGCTCTCCTCCCGACAAGGTGTAGGCGGGTTGTTTCCGGTTAGCGGTGATTCCGAATTCTTCTAATAACGAATCAAGTTTTTGCTTCCGTTCCGCACGGCTTAAATCTTTTCGTGTTTCCAAAATAGCATCGATATTTTGCTCGACGGAAAGTTTACGGAATACCGAAGCTTCCTGCGGCAAATACGATATACCGATACGGGCGCGCTTATACATCGGAAGATCGGTAATGCACCGGTCATCAAGGTAAATACCGCCGGAATTCGGTGTATAAAAACCGACAATCATATAAAAACTCGTCGTTTTACCTGCTCCGTTCGGCCCGAGCAATCCGACAACTTCTCCTTGCGCCATAGAAAAACTGACATCGCGGACAGCTCGTTTTTTACGGAAGGATTTGTTCAAACCTTCTGCGCGCAAGATGCTTTTAGAAATGCCGGAATTCACAGAATACTGAAAGTCACTCATGGTGTTTTTGTTTCTTCCTTTGAAGGAGTTTTTTTCTTTGAAGAAATATCTCCCTTTGGGGGAGTTTCCGTTTTTTTTGTTTCTTCTTTTTCTTCGGTAACCGAACCGCTTACCTTTCCTTCAAGCTTAATATCTTCAGTATCGAGATTGACTGAAATTCGGGCAGCCTTAAATTCGTCTTTGCCCTTTTTAACCGTAGGCTTTCCTGTTAATTCAAGCATAGAGGTGTTCCGATTATAAACGGCAAAAAGCGAATCACAGGCAATATCTTTGCTCTTTAATTTTACAGTCATTTGTAAAAGAATGATTTCGGTTTTTTGATTATATTCGATACGTTCGGCGGCTGTTTCAACCTTATTTTTGGTGTCCTCGACCTTTGCCTGCCCCATAAACTCAGCGATTTCCGTTTCGCGGTCATAGAATAGCGATGCGGCTGAAAACGTAAAGCCTTTTTCAGCGTCTTCGCCCGTTACGTTCCCATTCGCTTTGATATACCGGTAATCTTTACCGTACAATTCGATACGCTCACCATAAATATTGAGGGAATCTACACTGACTTTTGCATTACCGGTCAACGAAGTTGCATTTTTTCCTTTTTCGCCGGATCCTTGCATCTTATCGGCAGTGAATGTAATTTTAACCGGAGCCGCCGATACCAGCGAGGCAATGAGGAAAAAACAGACAAAGATGTACAGCCGCTGTCGGAATCTATGCATAGCGAAGTGATGAGAAATGATATACACCGTACTTATCAATAATTCGGCTATACTTTTTAGCGTGAGCCGGTTACCGAATAGCCTGCCTCGGTTACGGCAGCTTTGAGCGCATCGATTGTTACGGTATTAGGATACGTAACAGCGGCAGTCTTTGTTCCCAAATCGACTTTTGCCGATACCCCCTCGATAGCGTTCAATGCTTTTTCAACATGAGCGGAACAATGCCCGCACGACATTCCTTCAACGGTTAAGGTGATAGTGTTCATATCATTATTCTCCTTGTAGTATGACATATTATGAGCGGTCTGTGCAATACGTTTCGGACGGAATCTGTTCAATCGTAATGCATTGGTAACTACCGTCACCGAACTGAAGCTCATTGCGGCGGCGGCGAACATGGGACTGAGCCTGAGTCCAAACAGAGTATAAAAGAGACCTGCCGCAAGCGGGATACACAGCGAATTGTAAAAGAGCGCCCAGAACAGGTTTTGTTTGATTGTGCGCATAACCGCCTTACTAAGTTGAATTGCAGTAACCGCCGTTTCAAGACTATTATTCATCAAGACGATATCCGCGCTTTCTATAGCGATATCCGTGCCGCCGCCGATTGCGATACCGACATCCGCAGCAGTCAGTGCGGGCGCGTCGTTAATACCATCGCCGATAAAAGCCGGTGAAAACCCTTTCGAGCGATAATATTCGACCTTAGCTTTTTTGTCCTGCGGCAACAGTTCCGCTACGACATCCCCGATGCCGATAACCTTTTTGATAGCTTCTGCCGTCCGTTGATTATCTCCGGTAAGCATAACCGTATGGATATCCATTTCGTGGAAATCGTGAATAGCCCGAATACTGCCTTCCTTCACCGGATCGGCGACGGCGATGAGTCCGACACATTCATTCCCTATTGTAACCAGCAGCGGAGAAGCGCCTTTTTCGGCAGCTTCCGTAAGCCGCTCCTGAATCGCTTCCGATA